>PWKM01000322.1 GCA_003559755.1 Planctomycetota bacterium | reverse complement strand
CGGCGTTCTTCGATCATCCGCAGGTCGCGCAGGGCGAAGGCGTGTTCGTAAAAGTTGTGGACTTCGAGGCCGATGCATCTGTTGAACAGGTCCTCGGCCCTGTCCAGGTCGTCGTCGGCCAGTGCTGCCGCCCCGAGGTAGTAGTAGACCTCGCACTGCCGCTCGCGCTGCCGCCGCGGGTTGCTGTGCTCGGCCTGCCGGAGCAGGTCGTCTTCCGTCAACGCGCCGGTGAGGTAGCGGAGCACGGGCGCCGGCCATTCGTCGCCATCGAGGTTTTCGAGGGCCTGGCTCGCGATCTCTCCGGCCTCATCGGGCCGGCCCTGCCTTCGCCGGACGAGGGCCATCCAGATGTGGTAGTACGCTCGATAGCCGCCGAGGCGGGCGGCCCGCTGGTATCCCTCGAACGCCTTCTCCAGCTCGCCCAGCATCTGGTAGCAGCAGCCGCGATTGGCGTGGGCGTGTGGGCACGGGCCGCGCAGCCGGACCACCTCTTCCGCGTCGGCCAGTGCGTCCCGGCCCTTGCCCAGCGCCTGGTAGAGGAAGCTCCGCCGGAGATAGAGCTCGGGGCGATCGAGCGACCTGTCGATCAGCGTGGTCGCATCGGCGGCGGCCTCGGCGAACCGCCCGGCGGCCTGGTGGGTCTCGAGCCGGATCAGATACGAGCCGTCGCGCTCGGGGGCGATTCGGACGAGTTCCTCGGCGTCCATCGCCGCCTCTCGCACCTGCCCGAGGCGGAGGCGAATCTGTGCCCGGTTCGACCGCGCCTGGACGTTGGCGGGCTGGACCGCCAGCGCCCGGTCGTAAAAGGCCGAGGCCCGTTCGTACTCGCCCAGATTCTGGGCGAGCAGTCCGGCGGAGATGTTCAGCGGCACATCATGCGGGGCCAGGTTGGCGGCCCGCGTCCGGAACGGGAGGGCGGCCCGTTCGTCGCCCAGCAGCACGTGCAGGTCTGCACGCCGACGGAGCGAGGGGATGTGATCGGGGTTGATGGCGAGGGCGGCCGAGAGCAGCTCGAGCTGTTTTTCGGCGGTCTGGGCGTGGCGGGCCCTGCGGTAGTAGTCCGGGGCGGTGGTCCCCGTCCCCGCCGCAGCGGCCGCCGTCCACAGGCCGGCGAGCACCAGGCAGCCCAGCCGTGTCACCGCCGTGTGTTTCGTCATTCCGCCCTCAATCGCCGGAGTTCTTCCCGGGCCATCCGGTATTCCCAGCTCTCGCTTTGGGCCTCTTCGCCCAACCGCACGCTGCTCTCCATGAGTTCCACCGCCTGTTCCCGTTCGCCCCGGAGCAGGGCCTGCTGCCCGATATAGTAGAAGGACCGCGCGGTGCGGAGTGCGTGCGTCGCCTCGTCCTCGTGCATCGACCCCTCGAGCAATTTCTGGGCGTCGATTCTGCCGGCGAGGAACCAGACGACCGAGTTGGGCCAGCTTTGTTCCCGGATCTGGCCGGCGAACTGTTTCAGCCGTTCGGCGGCGGCCTCGCCGTCGCCCAGCTTCGATTCGGCGATGTAGAGGTTGGCTCGCAGCAGGGCGGGGTCGCCCGCTCTCCGGATCAGCTCCCGGAGCCCTTCGGCGGCGGCCTCCCAGGCCCCGTGGCAGGCGTTGGCGAACGTGAGCTGCATCGTCCAGAAATCGCGCCGACGGCGCTCGGCCTCGACATCCTCGATCAGCCCGCCGTATATCTCTGCGGCCCGCTCGTACTCCCGCAGGAAGCACAGGACGGCGGCCGCGCCCTCCCGGGCCTGCCAGGAGTCGGGCTCCAGTTCGAGTGCGGCGTTGTAGTCCTCCAGCGCCTTCTCGTACTCGCCGCGATGGGTGTAGGTCCAGGCCCGGTATCGGAACGTCTGCGCCCGGTTCTCCGGCAGTTCGAGCTGCTCGAGCAGCAGGTCATAGTCCTCCAGCGCCTCGTCGTGCCGGTCCGACAGCGAGTAGTAGAGAGCCCGGCGCAACCGGGCCTCGAGGTCGTCGGGCTGGATTCGGAGTGCGTGGGTGTACAGGTTGATCTTCTCTTCGGGCGTCTCGGCCCTGCGGGCCCTCGCCTTGTAGTCCTCCGCCGTGGCCCCGCCGGCCCGCGCCCGGTCGAGTTCGACCTTCGCCATGTGGTACTCGATCAAGCTGCGGTCCTTGTGTGTCACCGCTCTCTCGAACGCCTCGGCGGCGGCCTGCGGGTTCCCCTGGATCAGGTGGCGTGCGCCGATGTAATAATGAGCGATGGCGGTCCGTTCGGCCTCGACGGAACGGCGGGAATGTTCGGCCGCCTCGAGCAGGTCCTCGCTGCTCAGAGTCCCTTCCAGGTGCCACACGACGTTGAAGTTCCACGGGCTCCCATCGGCCGACCGTCTTCGGATGTTTTCGGCGTAGTTGGACAGCGCTTCGTGGGCCTGTTCCCGGTCGTCGATCCGGCAGGCCACGATGTACAGGTTGATCAGGGCCTGGGCCTGGCGAGCGGCGTTCCGTGTGTCTCGATAAGCCGTCTCGAAGTCGGCCACCGCGCTCTCCCAGTTCTGCGAGCAGAACGCGGCGGCGCCGCGCCGCAGGCGGAGTTCGGCCCGCCGCTCCCTCGCCTCATCGGGCAGGTGGGTCATCTCCTGGCTGAGCAGCAATGCGTAATCCTGCATCGACTGGTCATACTCCCCCATCTGGAAGAAGACCCAGGCCCGGTCCTCGAGGGGCGAGATCAGGGCGGGGTCGGCCCGCATCGCGGCGGTAAAGCCCTGTGCGGCCTCTTCGAGCCGGCCGGCCAGCTCCAGGACCTTGCCCCGCATGTACAGCACGTCCGCACGCTGGCGGGTGGTGTGGGCGGTCCGTTCGCCGCTCTGCATCAATTCGAGCACCCGATCATAATCCTCGATCGACTCGTCGAACGCCTGGGCCGATGCGTGCAGGCGGGCGCGGGCCTTCAGGGCTTCGACGAACTGCGGGTCCTTGGCCACCGCCCGGTTGAGCAGCCGCATGGCGTCCGCCCGGCTGTCCGCCTCCAGCGCCGCCTCCAGGTCCTGGTCGGGCGTGGACCTGCAACCGGGAAGAAGGCCGAGGCAGACCACACACAGGGCCGCGAGGAGCGCCCCGCTCACCGACATCCGTTTTGCGATGTTCTTCTGCTTGTCCATCGATCGGTTCCCCGGAAAAGACGAAAGACGATATGTAGATATACATCATGATGATAGTGGCCCCGGCGTGCGGTGTCAATCGGCCAAAGCCGCCCCGCCGGAAACGCGAGGGACCATCGTATCCACCTTGCGGGGGCAGTAGCGGGTCTCGCGCCCGGGCGGTCCCCGGCCGGGCCGATGCCGAAAGTCTGCACAGTTCGGCCCGGTTCCGTCCTTGGCTTCCTCGTGCTTGTGTCGGCCCCGTCGATACGTTACTCGATACGAAGAGTGGGAACCAGGTGCCTGTTCACCCCGGTAGAGCCGTGGCCAGCCGATGGACGAACCGTGCCAGGCGGTCGCCGCCCCGCATGCCCAGCCGGGTGAGGGCGAAGTCGTACCGCACCGGGTCCGTCGGGCAAATCGCCCGGAACCCGGCGGTGATCTCAAGCGCGGCGCGGAGGTCGGCGGACCGCCGTCCGGTCCAGCCCAGCCCCAGCCCGACCCGGTGCATGTGGGTGTCGAGCGGCACGATCAGACGGGCCGGCGAGACCGACGTCCAGCCGCCGGGATCGACCGCATCCCGCCGGACCATCCACCGCAGGAACAGGTTCAGCCGCTTGCAGGCGCTGCCCCGCTCGGGGGCGGGCACGAGGTGGAGAAGCGGCCGGCCCGCCGCCCGGACCAACTCGGCCACGAAGAACCCCAGCCCACCGCGAACCGTCTCCCCGTCGCCGTCCGCGCCCGCGGCAAAACACACCTCGAGCGAACCGTACCGACGGCGCAGCCGGCCCACCGCCGCCAGCATCGCGGCCAACTCGTCGCCCCCGGTGAACCGATGCCGGAATCCCTCGAACCGGGCCGCCAGGTCGGCGGCCGAGGCCGAATCGACACACGCGGCGGGCGAGCCGCCCAGCCGGTCGAGCGCCGACCGGACGCTCGCCAGTATCTGGTTCACCCGCCCGTAGGCCAGTCCCGCGGCGACCATCCCCGCCACCTCGCGGTCCGCCGAGCCGTCGTAATGATACACCATCTCGAGCGGGTCGGGATGGACGTGCTCGCGCCGATTGTACTTGCTGTAGAGTGCCTCGAGCTGCTCTTTCGCTCCGTCCGTTCCCAACGCATTCTCCGCAGTCGCCTGGTCCTCGCACGCTACCACAGCGGCGGCCGCTCTTCAACCTCGATGCCGACGGCCCCGGGGCTTTCTCCCGCCCGCTCGGCCAGTTGGTCCCGCCAATGCAGAGGACTCCGGCTGGGCCGTTTTGACATGGCCGGTGGCGGCGGTATAATCCCGTAGCTCGGCGGCAACGGGCCGTCCGAGCATGCGATGGTATTGGAGGCCGCGGATATGAAATGGGTCTTTCAAGCTCTCCTGTTCTGGACGGCGCTGCTGGGCGCGGCGGGGATATTCGTCCTGGCGGTGAGTTGGCTCCGCGCGGTCGCCGAGCTCCAGTGACCGGCCGTCGTCCCGAATCATCCACATCCTTTGCCGGCATCGTCCGTCCGGTGTTCCGGGCCGAGCGGTACGGCATGCGCCGCTGTCGGGCGGATTCCGGCCCTGACAATCCGGCAAGGGCTTCGGCGGGGCGTCTGCCATTGTGACAGCGCCCCGGCCCTCCCCGGTTGCTCCGCGCCCGTGATATCCAGATGCTTTCCGGCTCTACATGGTTGATCTCTCGGCTCTTATGGCGTTTTGGGCGCCGTGGTTCGGGTTATTCTTGGTGTCTGGCATGGAATTTGCAAGACGAACGGTGTGACTCTGATTGGAGGGTCTGGGTATGATCGGACGTGAGCGATTTTCGATTCTGGTCGCCGACGAGAGCGAGGAATGCCGAAACGAATTCCGGGACGCGCTGCAGCCGCGGGGCTTCGAGGTCACGTCGGCCGGCTCGGGCCGCGAGGCGGTCGATGCGATCATCCGGGAGCCGGTGGACCTGGTGGTGATGGACCTTCGTCTGCCCGACTATTCCGGGGTGGAGATATACCACGCGATCAAGGATATCCAGCGGGCGTTCCTGCCCTGTATCTTCACCGCGCTGGAGATGTCCACGCACTCGCTGCAGGATGCACTCAGCGAGGATGCGATTACTATATTGCCGAAACCGGTCGACTGCGGGCGGCTGCTGCACGCAGTCGACTGGTCCATCGGCCGTTACTATCTCCGCCGCCGGGCCGACGGCTCGGGCGAGCCATCCGGGCGGGGATGATCGGGCGGCGGGTGAGTCGCCCGCCGCGAGAAGTCAGTCCGTTTGGAAGTCCGTCCGCAGGACGGAACGGGAAGCCGCAGTTCTTTTTTTGAGGAGATGTGTACTATGGCAAAGAAGGTAGGGATCAAGCCCCTGGGCGACAGGATCGTCATCAAGCGGCTCGAGGCCGAAGCGACCACCAAAGGCGGGATCGTCCTGCCCGACACGGCGAAGGAGAAGCCGAAGCAGGGCGAGGTCGTCGCCGTCGGAGAGGGAAAGGTCCTCGAGAGCGGCGAGACACAGCCGATGCAGGTCAAGGTCGGCGACCGGGTGATCTTCGGGTCGTATGCCGGGACCGACGTGACCGTCGGCGATGACGATTACCTGATCCTCTCGGAGTCCGACGTGCTGGCGGTCGTCGAGTAAGACCCGCCCGGCCCTGTCGGGATTGACAGCGTATTGTACTGGAATGGATTGATGCTGCGGCCACAGGCCGCGTGAGGAGGACGAACACATATGGCAGCGAAAAAGATCGCATTCGACCAGGAAGCTCGTGAAGCGATCCGAGAGGGCGTTCGCAAGCTCGCCAGGGCGGTCTAGGTCACTCTCGGCCCCCGCGGGCGGAACGTCGTCATCGAGAAGAGCTTCGGCTCGCCCACGGTCACCAAGGACGGTGTGACGGTGGCGAAGGAGATCGAGCTGGAGGACAAGTACGAGAACATGGGCGCCCAGATGGTCAAGGAGGTGGCGAGCAAGACCTCCGATACGGCCGGGGACGGGACGAGCACCGCCACCCTGCTCGCCGAGGCCCTCTTCGTGGAAGGCCTGAAGAACGTGGCCGCCGGGGCCAGCCCGATGGGGATCAAGCGGGGCATCGAGAAGGCGATCGCCGCACTCGTCGAGGAGCTGAAGTCGATGTCGCACCCCATCACCGACAAGAAAGAGACCGCCCAGGTCGCCGCCATCGCGGGCAACAACGACCCCGAGGTGGGCAAGCTCATCGCCGATGCGATGGAAAAGGTCGGCCGCGACGGCGTCATCACCGTCGAAGAGGGCAAGACACTGGAGAGCAGCGTCGATCTCGTCGAGGGGATGCAGTTCGACAAGGGCTACATCTCGCCCCACTTCGTGAATAACACCGAGACGATGCAGTGCGAGCTGGAGAACCCCTACATCTTCGTCCACGAGAAGAAGCTGTCGAGCATCAAGGACCTGCTGCCCCTGCTCGAGAACCTGGCGAAGTCCGGCCGACCGCTGCTCATCATCGCCGAGGACGTCGAGGGCGAGGCACTCGCCACGCTCGTGGTGAATAAGCTGCGCGGGACGTTCCAGTGCTGCGCGGTCAAGGCGCCGGGCTTCGGCGACCGCCGCAAGGCGATGATGGCCGATATCGGCATCCTCACCGGCGGCCAGCCCGTGCTCGAGGACCTCGGCATCGAACTGTCGAACGTCACGCTCGAACACCTCGGCCAGGCCAAGAAGGTGGTCGTCGATAAGGACACCACCACCATCATCGAAGGGGCCGGCAGCGACGAGGACATCACCGGCCGCATCTCGCAGCTCAAGACCGAGATCAACGCGAGCACCAGCGACTACGACCGCGAGAAGCTGGAAGAACGGCTGGCCAAGCTGGCCGGCGGCGTCGCACAGGTCAACGTCGGGGCCGCGACCGAGGTCGAGATGACCGAGAAGAAGGCACGGGTCGAGGACGCACTCCACGCCACCCGGGCCGCCGTGGAAGAGGGCGTGCTGCCCGGCGGCGGTACCGCACTCATCCGAGCCGGTCGAGCCCTCGACAAGGTCAAGGCCACCGGGGACGAGAAGGTCGGCATCGACCTGGTCCGACGGGCGCTGTCCGCACCCTGCGCCCGCATCGCCCAGAACGCGGGCGTCAACGGCGCGATCGTTGTGCAGGAGATCACCGAGAGCGACGACGTGAACTTCGGCTACGACGCCCTGGTCGGCAAGTACTGCGATCTGGTCGAGGCCGGCGTGATCGACCCGACGAAGGTCGTCCGATGCGCCCTCCAGAACGCAGCCAGCATCGCCAGCCTCCTGCTGACAACCGACGCCATCGTCAGTGAGATACCGGAGGAGAAGCCCAAGGGCGGCGCCGGACACGGCGGCGGAATGGGCGGCATGTACTGACAGACGCACGGGACCGGCGGGGCGGGCGAACGTCCGCCCCGTCATCCCCCCTCACCCCCTTCGCCTCACACCCCCTCACAGCACAACCCCACCCTCTCAACCGGCGCGTCCGGCATAAGAGAATATCGAAGCACGAAATACGAAGCGCGAAATGCGAAATGCGAAACATGTGATTGCCCCCATATCCGCCAGGGAGAGGCGGTTTGCGTTCGTCTGCGGTCCCGGTTGACCCCCGCCCGGCCGCTCCCGGCGGGGAGCAGGAGGCCGTTCTTGCATGAGAACGGCTGCCTGCCGCTGCTCCGGTTGTTACCAACTTGTTACACACAAGGCCCCATTTATGGTGTATGATTAGAGCGAAGGATGTGAACGACTCGGAGGGGTTTGAGATGAAAGACAGGTCGGGCCGGACCCATTGCAGAGAGCCGCTCCCCGGCCGTCGTCGGATGACGGCGGAGATGCCCCCGGCGCGGCACGGACTGAGCCGATCCAAATTTTTCCAAAAAAAGTGAGAACTTTTCCTGACGGAAGGCGTCTAAATGGTATAGAGGCGTGAGCAATCCCGGCCCATTTCGAGGAGGAAGGACAATGTTCGGATCGAGAGGACGCATCGCAATCGTCGT
>PWKM01000157.1 GCA_003559755.1 Planctomycetota bacterium | reverse complement strand
GTCCGGTTGGTATCCTGGTACTGTTTGATGTGGATGAAATGCCGGTCGAGGTTCGGAGTGATGATGACCAGCGGGGTGCCGTTGGTGTGGCCCTTGTTGCCCGCGCCCTCGATGGTGTCCGCCACGTTCACGCCGCTGTAGATGACCGGCAGGTCCGGCTCCTTGCGGGGCGAGGAGAGTTCATCGGCCCCCGGCTTCCGCAGAAGCAGGTCGCCGTAGATATCCCGCTCGTGCAGGAGCATCCCGGGTGGCACACCCTGCAGGACCGATGTCAGGCCCTCCTGGTATGATCCACCGGCGACGGTCACCTGGAAGTTGCGTCCATAACTACATCCGATCATAGAAACCCTCCTTTCAGTTCACGGTCCGATATTGAATTCCGAGCATCATACCCGATAATCCCCAGACGGGCAAGTCGGCTGAGCAAAAACCGCCGGGGGGCAGTATTCGGCTCGTGCGGGCCGACGTCGTTCCGAGACGGTCGGCGCTCCCTCATAATGGGTACTGCGTTCGGCGGCGGGAGTGGTGTCGCGCCGGGCAGCCGGGCGGTCACATCACGGGCGACAGGAGTTGGGCCAGCGATTGCCCGAATTTTCGCATCCGGGGCCGCTGCCGGAACGGTTCGAGCTGAATCTCGACCGAGTCGCCGACGTCGGCGAGGAACTGGCGGCGAAGACTGTCGGCGAACCGGGCGCTGTACACGAACGCCGAGGCCTCGAAGTTGAGGGTGAACGACCGGATGTCCATGTTGGCCGAGCCCACACAGCCGTAGCGGCCGTCGACGCTGATCGTCTTTGAATGGAGGTATCCGCCGGTGTACTCGAAGATGCGTACGCCCGCTTCGAGCAGTTGCTCGTAGTAGGACCGGGCGGCGCTGGTGACCAGTCGGTGGTCGGTGTCTCGGGGCAGGAGCAGACGGGCATCGACTCCGCGCAGGGCCGCCGATTCGAGGGCCATGAGCAGCGAGCGGTCCGGAACAAAATAGGGGGTCACGATGAGCGCCTGCTCCTCGGCGGTGTTGATCGCTTGCAGGAACTGGTGCTGGAGGGTGGGCCATTGGCACCCGGGTCCCGAGGTGATGATCTGGACCAGCTCGTCGCCAACCGGCTCGACGGTCGGGAAATATCGCACGTCGGCGAAATCCTCGCCCACCTTGCCCCGTTTATAGGTCGCCAGCAGCCAGTCGGTGAGGAATATCCTCTGGAGTGCGGCCACCGCCGGCCCATCGATCTGGAGATGGGCGTCGCGCCAGCCCTTGTATTTTCGGGAGTATCTCGACTTGCGGCCGACGTACTCGTTCCCGATGTTCATCCCCCCGACGAACCCGACCCGCCCGTCGATGACGGCGATCTTTCGGTGGTTGCGGAAGTTGACCCGCTCGACGATCCTTGCGAACTTGAGCGGGAGGAACGCCTCGACGCTGCCGCCCGCCTCTTTGAGGTCCCGGAAAAAGTTGGTCTGGTGGGCGTAGAGAGAGCCGATGCCGTCGTAGAGGAAGCGGACCTCGACCCCCTGCTTCGCCTTCTCGATGAGCAGGTCGCGTATCTCGGTGCCCGTCTGGTCGGCCCGGACGATGTAGTATTACAGGTGGATGTGCGACCGTGCCGACCGGATCGCGTCCATGAGCGCCCCGAACTTGGCCGCGCCGTGGCTGTACTGCTCGACCACGTTCCCGGCGAACGGCGGCCCGGTGTCGGGCAGGTCCGAACTCTTCTCGGCCAGTTTGACCAGGCCGCGTTCAACGGCGGGGAGCTCGGACGACGGCACGGCCGAGTCGGCCCGGCACCGTTCCACGCACGAGGAGAGAGTCGCCTGCACCTTTCGGAGGTTCTGCTCCCGCTTCCGATAGTGCCGGTGAAATCGCCCCCGGGCAAGGGCATAGTATAAGATGATGCCGCCCACCGGGAAAAACACCACGACCATCAGCCAGGCGAGGGTGGCCGACGGCTCGCGCCGCTCGCTCAAGATGGCCAGTACGGTCGATATCAACTGGAGGATGAACAGGCCCAGCAGGAGCAGAACGCCGTAGCGGACGATGAAACGAACGACCGATGCATCCACCCCGACCTCCTCCTGTCAGTATCGGCACGCCGTTCACCTTCCGCCGACGCCGCTTGATCCTAGTCGGCAGGCCCCGCCAAGTCAAGCAGACGTGTGGGACGCTCCGGGCCGCAGGGCCAAGCCGGGACCGTACTGCCGCGGCCAAACGAGCCGGGCGGGTGCAGGAATCGGGGCTTGCGTCAGCGGGAGAGGGAACGGGGCGCGCCGACGTGGAGTCCGTAACCGGGAACAGTGCGACAAGAACGCACTGATCTTTTCAGGTGTGTTTGCCACACGCCAACAGGATGACCGTGCTTCGTGACCGCAGAATACTCAGTCGAGCTCGATGGCGTTCTTGTACAGTTCGGTCATCTGCTCTTCGCCGACCAGTTGGTCCTGAGAGAGCCGCATCCGGATACGGCTGTGAATATTCCGCACCGACCGGGTGCGGCTGGTATGTCTTCGGCTGATGGTTTGACGGGCGCTGTTTGCCGACAAGTGGATCGCCCGGAGCTGTCCGGCGAGTTTCGTACGCTCTCTTGTCAGGGTGGCGACCTCCTCCGGGAGCTCGGGCCGGTTGCGGGAGATCGTGCCGGAGTTGTCCTCGTTGTAACGCTCGAGGGCCCTTCTGTGCTGTTCCCGAAGCCGTTCGATCCGTTCCCCTGCCTGCGTATACTGTCGATGCAACTGGTCAAACTGGCCGCTGTATTGGGTCCTGGCCCGCTCGAGTTCCTCTGACCGAACCTCGTTGGCCTTCTCCAGATAGGTCTGATAGAGTGCGTTGTTCTTCCGGTGGGCATCCCGGATTTTGACCTGTTCGGGGGACAACTCTTTGTCGTCCCTGTCATCGACCGCCGGGATACCGTCCGGGTCCTCGTTAAGCTGGGCCCCTTGCTCGATCGCCTGCCGAGGCGTCATCCATTCGCCTTCGTGCAGAACGTGGCCGAGCGCCTTGTGGGCGGTGGATGCGAACGGGCCTTCTTCGGCCAGGGCAAGACTGGCTCGGGCGTACTTGCGGGCCTCTGAGGCCAGGCCGTTATCGCGGCACCACATAGCGAGCTCGGCCAGCTTTCTGGCGTCGTCCTCGGGCACCTCCGCCTTTCTCTTGGCCAACTCTCTCAAGGCCTGCGTCATCTCGGTTTCGACCAGCTCGACCGACAACAAGTCATCCCGGCTGAATTCGAGCACCCCGCCGACGGAACGGAACCGGAGCGAGACCAGGCGGCCCTCTACCTTTTCCCCCTCTGCCAGAACGAGGGTGTCGTCGCCTTCCTCGGCAACCTCAAGCCCCTCGATGCCGCCCCGCAAATAGGCGGCCTCCTCCTCCGCACCGTTCGGCAGGAAGGTGACGTCCACGACCGCTCCGCTCAACGTCCGTTCGTTGCTCATCTCGACGGTGTCGGCGAGCACAAAGGAGCTGAGCAGCAGCCCGAACAACACCACGAGTATATATCTATGGCAATTCATCGACGCTCTCCTCCTGATTGGGCCTGTTGGCCAAGCGCACCCCTGTATACCACTGATAGCAAGTTACCACCCTCTTTCTGGAATGTCAAGGAAAAAAGTTCCGAAAAAACGAGCGGTCAAGAAGCCGAGCAGTGGGAAAGGAACCGTACATCCATATCTACTTCTTATACCGCCCGCAAGCCGAAAGGGCTTCAGGTGGCTTCACAACAACGCCTTACGCCAGGCCTACTTTGTGAGCGAGCCAGATCCAGGTCCGGTTTCATGACCCGACGGGCTGCTGTAATGATTTGTAAGAGAGTGACCGCGTTCCGTTGGCCCGCATTCCTCAGTCCGCCACGGGCTCCGTCGGTCGGGCGGCGGCCTGGTCCTCGACATCGCGGAGTGCGATGGTCTCTTCCGTGTGGTATCCGAGCTTGACGCTGACGATGCGAGCGTTGCCGGCGTCCGCGACGAACAGCCGGTGGTCGGTGTGGGTCCCGACGTAGGCGGGATGGAAGAGAGCCACCTCGTCGCCGCCGATGGGGCGCGGGTTCGGCGGGCTGCCGTTCTCCACCAGGGGCACCCCGTCGTCCACGTTGCCGTACCGGCCGACGCGAAGGATCAGGTTGCCGTTGCTGTCGAGCACGCCGACGTTGTATCGGTCGATCTCGGGGGTGAAGCTCCGGGCGAAGTAGTCGAGTGCGAACCGCGTGTTCCAGCACCCGCATCCGTTGACGTTCTTTCCGCCCCATCCCACGCCGCCGTAGGTCCACTTCGCCCCCTCGATCCAGGCCGTCGGCCGGCGCAGGTCGGATGGCCGGTCTGGGGCGTCTCTGAGCGGGACGGGTGCGCCGCTCGATGCGAGCAGGCGGCCGTCGTTCGGGGAGAACTTCATCATCGTGCCCGCCAGATGGTTGAAATGCGGTCGCCCGTCATAGACCGAGGGCGATGCGTTGAGCAGGTAGATGTCGTTGCGGGCGTCGATTCCAATGCCGTTCACGTTTATGTGGAGGCCCGGCACAGCGTCCTTCTGTATCAGCGTGCCGTGGCGGTCGAAGATATAGACCACGATGTTGCCCCGCATTCCGCCCCAGCGTCGGCCGGGGAACAGGGGCGGCTGATAGCTGGTCTCGACGTGGACGTGCACTTCCTCGTCGCGGGACTGGGGGGCATTATCGTACAGGGCTGCGACGACGATGTTGCCGTTGGGGGCGACGTGCATCCCGCCCTGGTGCCAGCCCTTGTTGCCGGGGAAGACCGCCCCGCTGAGGACCCGGGCACCGCGCGTCCCGCTGCCGCTGCCGTATCCCTGGCGGGTGCGCTCCTCGCCGTAGTCGAAGGGGACCTCCCGCCAGGTGTCGGGCCGGTATCGGACAATCATCTCCGATGTCCTCAGGTAGGCGTGGCCGTCCATATCGAAGGCCATATCCTCGCTGCTCATCGGCAGGTTCACCTCCCGGACGTTGCCGGTCTCCGGGTCGATGTGGACCGCCTGTTTGAAGGCCTTTCCGTGGGCACTATCGCCCTCGGCGACGTAGAGCGTCCCATCGACAGGGTTCACATAGAGCCGCTGCCGCTGGTGCCAGGGCGGTCGGGTTCGCACGACCGAGCGGACCGCCTCCCGGTGGAAGTCCCGGATCACCTCCAGAGAGTCCCCGTCCCGCCGAAGCACGACGATGTTCCCCAGGCCGTCGTCGCTCCGGTCGCTGTGCTGGTAACGTCCCGGGCTGACCCACACGGTGAGCGGGTCGGCCCACGAGTCGATCTCGGCGTAGTGGTCCAGGTAGGTCGCCGTACGCTGCAGTTGCAGCCGCCAGGACATCTGCCGTTCCGCCCCGTCATCGACGGGCGCGAACTTGTGAAGCCGGGCGTAGTCATCCTCGCCGCCGGGCGGCCGAGACAGTTCTCCGCCGCCGCCCCGGCGCGCACCGTCCCCAGGCAGCCGCCAGCAGAAGACGTACACGTGGTCCGTTTTCTGGTGGACGGACACCTGTGCCGGCAGATCGACGGGGATGCTTTTCACCAGCTTGCCGTCGGGCGAGAACACCTGGACCCGGTTGTTGCCGTGGTCGGCGACATATACCCGGCCGTGCCGGTCGATGGCCACGTCGGCGGGGCATTTGAATTGGTCGTCCCCGTCGCCCGCCTCCTCGCCGCCGAGGAACAGTTCGACCTTCTCGCCGTCGGCGAACGCGATCCGGTGGACGTGGTGCTGCCAGTAGGAGCTGATTCCGTGCGAGGAGAAGGACTCCTGGTAACGAGTGAGGTAGAGCCATTCGCCGTCGGGGCAGAGCGCCGCCCGTTTGGGGCGGAGGGTGTGAAACTCGTGAAAGTCGCCGAAACTGCGGGTGGCGCCTGTCCGGTGCGGCCGGAAGAACGGCCTGTCTTCGCTGTGCAGGGAGATGTCCGGCCCGTGGACGGGCAGCCCGCCGCTGGTGCCGTCCGTCGCAAGCCGGGTGAGCCGCAGGTTGATCAGCGCCATCCGCCCGGCCGCTATGGCCAGGTCTTCGCCGGCAGCGCCGTACATGCCCCAGGTGGCGATCGAGGTCGCCACGCCTTCGTAGCGGCCCTCCTCGTCGTTCCATATCGGCGGCATGGCGTTCGTGCCGCTGACGAGCAGGGTGCTCTGCAGGTAATTGGGCTTGATTGGCAATTCGGGGCCGTCGGGGAAGCGGTGATGATAGAGCCCCTGCACCTCGTCGATTTTCTCGGCGGGGAAGGGGTGGACGGTCTCCTGGTAATTGCCATCGCGGTCGAACAGCCGCACGTGGTCGAAGCCCCGACCGCTGTCATAGACGTACACCCCCTCCGGGGCGGCGGCAATCGCGTGCCGCCCGCCGGAGAACCCGCGGAAGGCGGGATCGTTGGATGACCGCTTCTCCGGCGACCAGAACAGCGACCGCTCGTACCGGGGCTTCAGCCCCAGCGACACCCGCACCGCCACGTCGCCAATGTCGTCGACGTACTTGCCCTGGTCGTTCTTGCCGTCCCACACCAGCGTCTGCTCGAGCGAGTTCTGCTCGAACGGCGGCGGGGCGTTCTCGCCCAGCACCCCGCTGGCCAGGTGGCGGAGAATGCGACCGGTCGAATCCTCGACGGCGACGGTCACGTCGCAGAACGCCGTCGTCTTGAACCGGATGGTCCAGTTGTCGCCGTCACGGGTTACCCTCGGTTTCTCGGCGAACTCGAACGTGTCCTCCCGCTTGACCTCGAACTCGCTCAGGTCCGGGCCGGCTGCGGATTGTCCAGCTATCAGAATGACCGCTGACAGCGCGGTCAGTGCTTTCACGATGTTCATCCAGACCTCCCTGGCCGGGGTTCGGTATCTATTCCACGTCCCGGAGCGCGATTGTCTCTTCCGTGTGGTATCCGAGCTTGACGCTGACGATGCGGCTGTTTCCCGCGTCGTCGATGAACAGGCGGCGGTCGGTATGCACGCCGACATAGTTGGGCTGGAACAGGGCGACCTCGTCGCCGCCGATCGACCGCGGGTTCGGGGGGCCGCCCTCCTTGACCAGCGGCATGCCGTCGTCCACGTTGCCGTACCGGCCGACCCGCAGGATGAGGTTCCCGTTTGCGTCGAGCACGGCGACGCGGAAGATGTCCGGTTCCGGGGCGAACGAGCGCCCGAAATAGTCGAGGGCGAACCGCGAGTGCCAGCACATGCAGTGGATGTGGCCCGAGTTCGTCCAGCCGACGCCGCCATAGAACCAGTGCGCGTTTTCGACCCAGTGCCCGGCGAGTTCCTGCGGGCGGTCGGGCCGCCGGCCCTCGGGCAGCGCGACGATCGGCTGCCGGGTGGTGAGGAACCGGCCCTCGCCCGGGGTGAACTTCATCAGGGTGCAGCTCCGGACCACGTCGGGCAGATTGCGGCTGATGTTGGCCATGACGGTCACATCGCCGGATGCGTCGATCCCGAGCCCCGAGACCAAGCTGATCCCGGGGACGGCATCCCGGTGAATCGGTTGGCCGTGCCGGTCCCAGATCGTTATCACGTGTGCCTGCGGTCGCCCGGGATAGATACGCGGCTCCCACCGGCGCTCCTCGTGGGCCGTCTCTTCCTCGTCCCGTGCCCTGGCCCTCGGTGCCCGCAGCCAGAACGCGGCGATGTCGCCCCGGGGACCCACCGCGAACCCGTTCTGCATTGTCCACCAGTTGTCCCGGCCGAGCGGCAGCCCGGCGATGATCTCGCCCGAATCGGTGCGCCCCTCCTGTCCGTAATCCCAGGGGATCTCGCGTCCGGTTTCCCAATCGAATCGGACGATGAGGTCCCCGCCGCTCTCCCGGCAGCGGACCCGACCATACGCTCGGCCCTCGTAGTCGAATGCGATGTCCTGGGTGTTTTCGTGGGGCAGGCCGACCTTTCTCGACCGTCCGGTCTCCGGGTCGATCTCGACCCAGGTCGCACGCCGGGGGTTGACCCGGCGGGCCCCGGCTGCCACCAGGCGGCCGGTGACGGGATGGGCGTAGAGGTATCGGCTGTGGGCGATCGGGCGGCGTGCCAGGCCGGGGGTTCTGCGGTTGATCTCTCCAAAGTCGGTCCTGGCGACCAGCTCTCCGTCCTCCACGGCCCAGACCTGGATGTCCGCCGACGAATCACGGGAATGGCCGCGCTCGATGGCGACGCGATCGTACGTGCCCGCCTG
>PWKM01000334.1 GCA_003559755.1 Planctomycetota bacterium | reverse complement strand
CGGCCCTCGCCGTCGAGCCGTTCGAGTGCCGCCGCGGCCGCCAGGGCAACCGGCAGCCGGTCGTCGGCGCAGGCCCGTGCCAGCGGGCGCACCGCTCGCGCGTCCCGGCTCCAGCCCAGCCGCCAGGCCGCCTCGACGGCCCGGTCCACGTCGTCTCTGGCCAGGGCGTCCGACTGCGTCCGCAATGCGTCGTCGTCGGGGAGATGCGCCACCCAGATATCGGCGTTGTCCCGGGACACGACCTCGATGGTGAACCCGAGTGTTTCGGCCGCGCCCTTCGCCCAGGATTCGGCGGGTCGGGCCGCCTCGGCGTCGCCCGCGAAGACGTTGCCGCCCACGCCCGACGGCATGGCATACCGGGTCCCGGCCGGCCGCCCGGCCTCGTCGAGCAGCTCGCACAAGCTCCGCCAGCGCGGCGGGATACTCACCGGCTCGGCGACCGCGGCCGCACACAACACGCCGGCCAGCAGCGCCGCAAGCCCGAGACGCGGTATCGACAACGCCCTGTTGTTATCCCCTGCCGTTTTCGAAGACGCATTGAAACGCTGTCGCATTGGAATCTCCTTGCTGTTTGTCCTTCCCCGTCACGTATGCCATGAACTCATCGGTCCTTTGAATCGCACGGGCGGCATCGCCGGGCGGTCGGTTTACTCCAGTTCCAGCCGGAAGGCGTGCACATTCGTGTTGCGGGCCATGCCCGGCAGGAGCAGGAACACCTTGTGGCGCGAGTCATAGACGACGTGGTTGTCGAAATACTGGCAATGGGGGGATTGCCCCATCTGTTTCCACTCGCCGGTCTCGACGTTATAGACCGAGGTCTGCCGGTTGCCGACGGCCAGCACGGCGTTGGCCTCGGGGTCGTATGCGCTCGACGACCGGCGCTGCCATTGGTGGCCGCCCACTTCGGGCGCGTCGCCCTTCGACTCGAGTTCTTTCCACTCGCCTTCCTCTACGTTAAAGAGGCAGGGGGTCGTGCCGCGGGCCAGCATGAACATGCCCTTCAAGCTATCGACGTAGCAGGCGAAACTGTATCCGGCGGGCCGGTGGTCGCCCAGTTTTCGCCATCGCCCGGTCTCCGGGCTGAAGCCGTACACGCTGTCCCAGTAGCTGCCCTCGTTAATCACGAACAGGTCGTTCTCTTTGTCGTACGTGGTGATGACGCCGTTGCCCATCCGGGGCCGTTCGCGGACCGGGAACATTTCGAACCGGTCGGTCTTGCCGTGGTAGCTCCAGATGAAGCTTCCGCCCTGCCAGTCGGGCAGGATGCTGCGGGCCAGGCGGTTCTGCGTCGTGCCGCCGTGGAACCAGGCCCGTTCCCGGCGCGAGTCGTAGGCCATGAACATGTTGCAGCCGTTCCCCGGCCGGGGCGGCCCGCAGGGGTCGTACCAGCGGAGAGCGATCCATCGTTCGGTCGCCGGGTCGAATGCCGACAGGTGGTTGGCGTACCCGGCGGAGAACGTGGTGCCCCGGCTGCCGCATCCGGCGTAGGAGATGACGAACCCGGTGGACTCGTCGTATTTGACGGGCACTTCGTTGCCGCCGATACGCCGTCCGCCGCCCAGCTCGACCCATTCATTGGGCGGTAGGTTCAGCAGTCTCTCGTTCGGCGGGGCCATCGGATAGACCCGTTCGGGCGCCTCGGGCGGAACGAACTCGGGGAGTTCCGCCAGCGTGACCTCGGGCAGCGGGTCGGCACCTTCGGGCCGATACCGGAGCGCCCAGACGCCTATCGTCGGGGCGGCCATCACGATCGTCTGCCGGTCGGTATCGTAGTCCATCGCGGTGACGATCTCGAAGCGGGTGTGCGTCTCGCCGGGCAGCTCCGTCAGCACCGGGGCGCCGACGTCGAGTTGTTTCCACTCCGGGCCGGAGAGGTCCAGCGCCCAGGTGTCGTGCAGCGGCTCGCCGTTGCCGCCGCTGAGGTAGCCGGCGCTTCCTCCGCCGCGCACGCCGCCATAGCCGGCCCCGCCATAGATGATCACGACTTCGTTCACAGGGTCGTAGGCGGAGCCCGCCACCACGCGGCCGGCGGGGCTTTCCTCGGTCTCGAGTTTCGACCACTCATTTTCCGCCGCGTCGTAGGTCCAGGTTGCGGACGGCCCGCCGCCCGGCTCGTTCTCGAGGTAAACCGCCTTGCCCGCACAAAGTGCAAAGACGAACACCTGCGGGCCGTAGCGGACCCTGTGGGGCATCTCCGGCGTCTCTCGCCGCTCCCAGGCGTTCGTGTTCGGATCATACACATAGGTCTGCCCGCGCAGGTTCCGGTCGAACCGTCCGCCCCTCGCCTGGGGCGCGAGGATGAGCAGGTCGTTCTCGGAGTCGTACACGATGGGCAGGCCGTCCAGGGGTACGCCGGGGGTGTTCCGGGCCTCCATCGCCTCGAAGGTCCCTTCCTCGGGGTCGTACCGCCAGACGTCCCGCATCAGTTCCCGGTGGGTTCGGCCGACGAGTCCCCATCCGCCGAAGAACCACACCACACCGCGTTTCGAGTCGTACGCCTGGCTCCACCACGGCCCCGCCCCGGGCCGGTCCGTGGGCGGCGGCCAGTTGTAATCGACCTCCAGCGGGTTCTCCCATCGGCGGCCGGCCAGATCGAACGTCCACAGCGCGTTGCAGTCGGTGGGGGTGTAGCCGCCGTATCGCAGAAACTTGCCGGTCTTCGGCACGTATGCCATGAATGCGCCGCGTCCCGGCTCGAGTTCGCGGCCGAGCGGGTCGGGCGGGACCTCCGCCACCCTGGTCCACACGTTCTCCGGGAGGACCATCTCTGCGGCGGGGACCGCAGGGGCCTCGCCGGCCATTCCGCCGGGCATCACAATCAATCCAAGAGCGACGGCCGCCGCTACTGCAATTCGTCGAATCATCGTCCCGTTCTCCTGTCTGCCAAGAGGGCCAATTCTCTATCCGTTATTCTATCTTCAGCGGCAAACGAAGTCTATCCGGGGCCGATTCGGCCCGCATCATTCCGGTTGCGTGGTTGTTGCGCCGACGGGGACATTGTATAATGAAACCACCCCAGTAAACCAACTGTCCCGATTCGGGCAGGAAGAAGAATGAATCATTTCCGTACCGTGGTCGCCGTGCTGGTTGTGCTGCTCGCATTTACCGGCCTCCAGCTCATCGCCAATTCGTCCCTGCGGAGGTCGGTCAGGCAGGATGTGCGGGGCCAGATCGAGAAAACCGAGTCGGCCCGGGCCGAACTGATGTTGTATCAGGAGAAGCTGGCCGAGGCGACCGGCCAACTGAACGAGCTGGCCGAAGCCCTGGGGCAGGTCGAGGACCGTGCCGGGCGGACGGCGGGGGCACTGGAGGCGCTGGATACCGCGGTCGAGGAACTGGGCGAGCGGCTCGACACCCTCAAGAAGCGGCTGACCGAGATCGAGGAGAAGGTCGGCCCGCTGGGCGATGCGGCCGAGGCCGCGGCCAGAGGACACGGGGCGATCGCGACGCTCGACGGACGGATATCGACGCTCGACCGCAATCTCGCCGAGCAGACAGACCGGGCCGAGAAACACCAGGCAAGCGCTGAAAAGCAGCAGGAACAGGTCGATAACCAGATCGACGCCCTGCAGCGTGCGCTCCAGCGGCTCGGTGCCGACTCGGCATCGGCCGGGCGGGACGCCGCCGCGGCGCTCGAACTGGCCGGCCGGCTGAAGCAGTCGCTCGACGAGCATCGCTCGGCGGTCAAGGTCTCGACCCTCACCTCGATGGGGCGGGAAATCCGGCAGATTCAGGACAGGATCACACGGCTCGCCGCCGCCCTCGACGCGGCGGGCGCGAATGGCGGGGGCTGAGAAGACATGAAAAAACTGTCGGTAACAGACGTGGAGGCGGCGGAGGTCCCGGAACCGGCCAACGGCGTCAAAATCAGGTGGCTGATCGACGAGAAGACCGGTGCCACGAACTTCGCCATGCGGCATTTCGAGATCGCACCGGGCGGGAACACCCCCCTGCACAGCCACCGCTGGGAGCACGAGGTGTTCATCCTCTCCGGCCGGGGCGTGGTCACAAGCGAAGAGGGGGAGACAGAGTTCGGGCCGGGCGACGCCATCTGGATGCCCGGCGGCGAAGAACACAACTTCCGAAACACCAGCCCCGAACCGGTGACGATGCTCTGCCTCATCCCGATTGACACGACAACGAAGTGAGGTCTCCCGGTCGAAGGAGGTCGAACAATGGCCCGACACCCTGTTAGCAACTCGATTTGGATCGCCTGCGTCCTGGCACTGCTCGCACCCGCCGCGGCCGTCGGGGCCGAGCCCGCCGACCTGGCAGGCAATGCGTTCCCATCGACGGTCGGCCTCGTGATGCGGGATGCCGAGGGCGAGCCCCTCTACCGGGCCACCGGGTTTTTCGTTCGGCCCGACGTCATCGCCGCCAACCTGCACGCCGTTCGCGGCGCGGCCGCCGGTCGCGCCCACATCATAGGCCGGGACGAAGAATACGAGGTCGCCGGCCAGGTGGCGGCCGACCGCGAGAACGACCTGGTCCTGCTCAAATTGAACGGGGCGGAGGCGCAACCGCTGACCCTCGCCGAACCGCCGGACGCCGGCGACGCCGTGGTGATCGTGGGCAGCGCCGACGGGCGCGAGGGCACGTTCTCCGCCGGGCGGATCGCCCGCTCGCGGACGCTCGCCGGCCGGACGCTCCTGGAAGTGACCGCGACGCTCTCGGACGCGGGCAGCGGCGGCCCGGTGCTGAACGAGGCCGGAGCGGTGGTGGGCGTCGCCCTGCCCACGGCGGAGGGCGGGGCGGAACTGAACCTGGCCATCCCCGCCTCGGAGCTGGCCGCGCTGATCGAGCGGATCGGCCCCGTCGGCGAGCTCGAGGGCGAGCCGGAGGCCGAGCGCGCCCGCCGGATGGTCGGCAGCGGCGACGGCTTCTTCACCCGGGGCGAGTATGAGTTCGCCGCCGACGAATACGCCGCGTTCATCGCACGGTTCCCCAACCACCCCGACGTGCCCCGGGCCTGGTTCCAACTCGGCCAGAGCTATCACCGGCTCGAGAAATACGCCGAGGCGGCGACCGCACTCGACGCGCTGGGCCGCACCGAGCCGGAGGAGCGACTGCGAGTGGACGGCCTGTACCTGCTCGGCCGCGCCCGGTGGGAGCTCGAGCAGTACGACCAGGCCGCCGCGGTGTTCGGCCGACTGGTCGAGCAGGCCCCGCGACACCTGCTGGCACCGGCCGCACTCTACCACCGGGGAGAGGCCCTGTACGCCCTCGAGCGGTACGACGAAGCGGCCGAGGCGGCGCAACAGCTGATCGAAGACTATCCCGATAACGACGAATACGTGCCCGACGCCCGGTACCAACTCGGCTGGGCACACTTCGCGGCGAGCGACTACGCAAAGGCGGCCGAAGCGTTCGGGACCCTGGCCGGCGAGCACCCCGAATCGCCCAACGCCGGACGGGCGCAGCTCCAGACCGCCGAGTGCTACCTGCGGCTGGACCGGCACGCCGAGGCGCTGGAGGCGTACCGGAAGGTCATCGCGGACCACCACGACGAGTTGGGCGCGGCGGCCGGAATGGGCGCCGCGAGCTGCCTGTTCGAACTCGGCCGGCGCGACCAGGCGGCCCGGGGATTCGCCCAGGTGGCCGAACGGTTCCCCGAGTCGCCCGAAGCCCCCGCCGCCCTGTTGAACTCGGCGAGGGCGTGGCTGGCCGCCGACAACCCCCGGGAGGCCCACAGCGTCGCCGAAACGTTCGCCCGCCGGTTCGCCGAGGACGAGCTCGCCCCCCAGATGACCGTCGCCCGGGCCCAGGCGCTGCTGGCCCTGGAACGCCACGGCGAGTCGGCGCAGATGTTCCGCCGGGCCATCGACGCCGGCCTGCCCGACGACCAGCAGCCGGCCGCCCTGTTCGGACTGGGCGACGCCCTGTACGCCGCCGAGGAGTTCGGAGCCGCGATCGAGGCCTACCGAACGGTCACCGAACGGTTCGCCGAGCACCCTTTGGCCGAAGAGGCGCACTACGCCCTGATCTACTGCTATGCCGAGCAGGACGATCTGGACCGGGCGGTCGCCGCGTGCCAGTCGTTCGTCCAGGCCTATCCCGAGAGCGGGCTGCTCGCCGCGGTGCGGCGGCTCCAGGGCGAGTATCTCTATCGCCGCGAGGACTACGAGGGCGCCCGGGACGCCTGCCTGGCCGCGCTGGAGCTGGCGCCGAGGGGCGAGCACGCCGACGACGCCCTGTACAAGCTCGCCTGGGCCTATCGCCAGCTTGACGAGCACGAGCAGGCCGGCGACCAGTTCCTCCGGTTGAACCGCGAATTCCCCGACAGCCCGTACGCCGCCGAGGCGCTGTACTGGGCCGGGCTGTCGGCCGCACGGGCGGGAGACACGGCGGCCGCCGTCGAGCGGCTCGAGGCCTGTGAGGAACGGTTCGCCGACTCGCCGTTCGCACCCCGGGCGGCCTATCGGCGGGCCCTGATGGCATACAACGCGGGCGAGTACGAGGCGGCCAGGGCCCAGTTTGCCCGGCTCCTCGAGCGGTACCCCGAGAGCGAACCGGTCCCGCAGGCACTGGTCTATGCCGGCGAGACGGAGTTCCAACTGGGTGAATACGAGGAGGCCCGCCGACTGTACCGCCGCCAGCTCGAGGAGCACCCGGGCGCTGGCGACGAGTGGACGGCCATCTCCCGCTACGGGCTGGCCTGGTGCGACCGGCGGACCGGCAACCCGGCCGCCGCCGCCGCCGCCTTCCGGACGTTCGTCGAGCAGCACCCGGAAAGCCCCCACGCCGCAGAGGCACGGTTCTGGATCGCCCGGTCGCTCGAAGACGCCGAATCGTACGACGAAGCACAGGCCGCATACCAGGCCTTCCTCGAGAACCACGCCGACCACGACCTGGCGGAGCAAGCGGCGTATCGCATCGGGACCGCCCTGTACGGAGCGGGCAACTACGCCGAGGCAGCCGGGCGGTTCGAGCGGTTCGCCCGCGACAACCCGCGCTCGGAATTCGCCGACGGCGCCCTGTACAACCTCGCCTGGTGCCATCGCGAGCAGGAGAACACCGACCGGGCCGTCGCCGCCTACGAGCAACTGCTCGCCGACCACCCGGAGTCCGAGCTGAAGGCGCCGGCCCTGTTCGAGCTCGGCAACCTGCTTTTCGAGCGGGACTCGTTCGAGGAGGCGGCACGCCGGTACCGCGAGGCCGCGGCGCTCGAGCCCGACGACCTGCTGGACAGGATTCATTATATGCAGGGGCTGGCCTACTCGCGGCTCGATCAACACGCGGAGGCGGCACAGGCCTTCCAGGCGCTGTATGAGCGGCGGCCCGGCAGTGTCTATGCCGGCGAAGCCAGGTACCGCCACGCCCGGGCAGTGCAGCAGCAGGGCAGGCCGGGCGAGGCGATCCCGCTGTTCGAGCAGGCGATCGAGGCCGAGCCCGGCGAGCAGTTCGTCGAGCTGGCGATGTTCCACATCGCCGAGTCCCGGCGGGCCGAGGGGCAGTGGGCCGAGGGGCTCGCCGCCTACCGGGCCGCCCGCGACCGGTTCCCCGACAGCGACCTGGTCAACGAGATGCGCTACGGAGAGGGCGTCTGCTCGCAGGAGCTGGGCGCCTACCGGGACGCGATCGAGGCGTTCCAGGCGGTCCTCGACAGCGGGGCGCGGACGGTTACCGCGGCGAAGGCCCAGTACCGGATCGGCCTGTGCAGGATGAGTCAGGAGAATTACCGCGAGGCCATCCGGCAGTTCCAACTCGTCGATATCCACTTCGGGTACGACGAGTGGTGCGCCGCCGCCCTGTATATGGCCGGCCAGTGCGCCGAGAAGATCGACGACGCGGAGCGAGCGGCGCGGTATTATCGGCAAGTGACAGAGAACGAGGACTACGCGGCTACCGAATATGGCCCCAAGGCCGCGGCGGCACTGGAGGCACTGGAATAAAAGTCGAAGACCTGCAGCCGAAACTGAGAGGGATCACCGTGCTCGGCCAGGCGGGCAACGGGGCCGGGAGCATCGTATTCCGCGCCCGCTACGACAAGACCGGCGAGACGGTGGCGATCAAGAGCGTGACCCCCGGGATCGTGCGCCACATCGGGGAGGCCGCCCCCGCCCCGGAGTATAACGGCAGCCCGGACAAGCTCCTCCGCCTCTACCTCCAGCAGGTAAAGAACGAGTGGAAGATCGGGCACCGCCTGACCAACCTTGCCGGAGGCCACGTGGGCATCCCCCGGATGCACAAGCTGCACGTGAACCGCAGCATCACACTGCGGCCGCGAGGGATGCACCTGGTGATGGATTTCGTCGAGGGCAACAGCTTGCGCAACGGCGGCGGCTACTCCATCCAGCAGCTCATCACCATCTACCGCCAGGCGGCCGACATCCTCCGGTTTATGCATCAGCACAACGTCATCCACGCCGACATGAAGCCGCACCACATCATCGTGACCGGACCGGGCCACGTCCAACTGCTCGACCTCGGCCTGGCCTGCCACCGCGAGGGGCACACCCGGCGGGTGGTTGGCAGCCCCGGTTACATGCCCCCCGAACAGCTCGTGGGGGCGGGGGTGGACGAGCGGGCCGACGTGTTCGGGCTGGGCGCGACCATGTTCAAGGTGTTGACCGGCCGGACGGTCCGCCCGAATCTGACCGGGGGCAGCGTGACTCTCGACACCCAAATCCAGAACTTCGAGACGTCGGTCCGCGAGTACAACCCCGAGTGCCCGCCCGCACTGGAGGACATCGTCCTGCGGTCCTGCGCCCCGTCCCGAAGCGCCCGGCTCTCGCTGTCGGAAGTCATCCGGCGGCTGGACCGCCTCGGCGCCGTCAGCGCACAGTCCAAAGCGAGATGAGTGAGCGGGGGACGGACCGATGATCCCGATACGCGACAACATCCCCAGCCGCCGGACGCCCATCGTCGTGCTCCTGCTCATCGCGGCCAACGTCGCCGTCTTCTTCTACGAGATATCGCTCCCGGCCGACCAGCTCGAGGGGTTCTTCCGAACGTGGGGCATGATCCCCCGGCGGCTGACCGACCCCGAGTGGGCCGGACAGACGGGCCTGCCCGAGGGGCCGGTCCCCGCCTTCGCCACCTTTTTCACCTCGATGTTCATCCACGGCGGCTGGCTGCACATCATCGGGAATATGTGGTGGCTGTGGCTGTTCGGCGACAACATCGAGGACCGGCTGGGCCACCTCCCGTTCCTGGCGTTCTACATCCTCTCCGGCCTGGCCGCGGGCGGGCTTCAGTTCGCCATCCACCGGCACTCGCCCATCCCGACGGTCGGGGCGTCCGGGGCGGTCGCCGGGGTGATGGGGGCGTACCTGCTGCTCTATCCGAAGGCCAGCATCCTCACCCTGGTCCCCATCTTCTTCATCATCACCTTCATTCGCATCCCGGCCGTGATTGTTCTCGGCTTCTGGTTCCTGATCCAGCTTCAGTACGGGATTGCCGCACTGGGCCAGCCCGATGCGTTTGTCGGCGTCGCCTTCTGGGCTCACGTCGGCGGGTTCCTGGCGGGCATGCTCCTGCTGCTGCTCTTGCTGCCCCGCGGAAACTCGGCCCGCCGTTGACCGCGCCCGGACCCGCCGACGGGGAACACGGTTGAGCAGCCCGGCGGCGGGGGATATGATGAATCGGCGACAGGCGTTCGTTCTGGTCACAGCGGACCGTGCTCCGCTTGAGTTTTCAGACCATTCGCATTCTGGAGGGACGGCGTGCCGAAGGGTATCCGGCTGAGTGCAGCGACACTGGTTGAACGTTACGGCGTGCCCGAGTCGGTCGCTCGCCACGTCGAGCGGCTGAACGAGGCGAAGGTGGACGTGACGGAGGAGGTGCTCCGGGCGACCGCGTTCGACGAGGGGATCGCGCGGCTGCTGGCCGATCCGCGGGTCCATTCCGAAGCCGGCTCGCTCACCACCGAGCGCCTGCAGGCCATCCGGGACTCCCTCGGCCTCGCCGGTCGTGCCCGGCGGCTGGTCGTGACGCCCAAGCGGACCTGGCGCACGGTCGGGCTCCGGCAGAGTTCGCCCGACGAGGCCCCCCTGCTCGATGAGAGCGAGCTGCCCGCCCTGACCCCCCAGTCGGTCTCGACGCCCGCCCGGGCCGCCGAGCTCGAGGACCTGTTCACCTCGGAGGACGTGAAGCGGCTCAAGCTGTCGGTGTTGACCAGTGCCGATTCGCAGGAGCGGATCACCGCGATCCGGAGGATGGTCCTGGCCCCGGGGACCGTCGGCGAGAAGGGCGCGGTCCTGCTCGGGGCGCTGACCGACCGCGATCCGGAGGTCCGGCTCGAGGCGATCAAGGCGCTGGTCCCGCTCGGCCTCAACCCCGACATCGCCCGCGAGGCGCGGCTGCTCGTGACCGGGAGCGAACGCCAGCAGGAGGGGGCGGCCGAGCGCCTGGGCCGGCTCGCCGCCGATTCGCGGCCCGGCGAGGTCAGCGTGCTGCTCACCCTGATCGCGGGGACGCTGACCGGGGAGGTCTCGGACGACGTCCGGCGGGCGCTCGTCGAGTCGGTCGGCCCCGCCGCCCCGGTGCTCGCCGAGAACCCCGACCAACTGGCGGGCGCCGTCTCGCTGCTCGGCGAACAGTTGACCGACCGGCCGGTGGTGCTGGCCCGACCGGTCCGGCGGGTCCTGGCCCGGCTGGGGCAGGAGGCCCCCGATGCGACGAGCGCGGCGCTCGAGGCCGAGATCGACCGGGTGCCCGAGGCCGAGGCCCGCCGCGTCCTGCTCGGCGCGTTCGGCACCCTCTCCGTGCCCGTGCCGAACAGGCCGCACCTCGCCCGGCGGATGACGGCGGAAATCCTGGCCGCCTCGGAGCCCGAGACCGACTGCATCGCCATCGCCAACTGCCTCATCCGGTGGGGCCACACCGTCGCCGACGTGCTGCTCGACACCCTCACCGAAGCCCGCAGGCAGCAGCGGATTTTCCTCGCCCGCATCCTCGACCAGATCGCCGGGCGGGCGGACTGCCCGGACGACACCCGCGAGCGGATCGCCCGCGCGTTTCTCGACCTTCTGAAGACGGGGACCCGGACGACCCAGGCGGCTCTGCTCGACTGCGAAACGCTGTCCGACCGACGATTGCCCGAGCCGCTCAAGTCGGAGATCGCGGCCGAACTGATCCAGCACGTACACGAGTTCGGCGGGCCGCGCAGTGTGAGCGTGATCGAGGATATGATCGGGAAGCTGGGTCCGGCCGCCATCGGGCCGATGCTCGAGGTGGCGACCGAGGGGGTCCGGGACCGCGAGCGGAACACGGCGGCCCGCATGCTGGGCGAGTTGATCGCCCAACTGCCCGCCGCCGACCAGGAACAGGCGGACCTCGCCGTCCGCATCATCGAGCGCTGTATCCGGCTGCTCGACGGCGATTTCCCGGACAAGGACGTGCTGGCGGCGAGCATCGGGCGGATGTGTACCAGCCAAGCGATGCCCGCCGACACGGTGCGGCGGGTGGCGCGCGGGCTGCAGGTCCGCGTGGGCAAGGAGCCCTATTCGTTCGGCCTGCTCGAGGGGCTGGGCCTGCTGGCTTCGAGCCGGGATGTCGAGCTGGCGACTCGCGTCGACGTGGCCGAGGCGCTGCTGCGGCTGCTCGAGGTCGATCTGCCCGAGATGCAGTCGAAGCGGTTCACCGGCGGCGAGAAGACGATTTTCATCGCCGGGAACGAGGCGGCCGCCTACACCGACATGATCCCGATCCTGCTCGACGGCATCCGCAACGTGTGTACGCACAGCGAATCGGTCGCCCTGCGCGCCCGACTGATCGATGCCCTGATCAAGAAGTGGCGGGAGGCGTCGAGCTGGCGGCTCGTCTGGGGGCCGGGCAACACCCTCAAGCTGGCCGAGGTGCTGGGCGCCATCGCCGTGGACCCCGGCACCGACCGCCCCGCCCGCGAGAAGATCGCCGCGGCCCTGGTCGGGAGCGCCGACGTTCTCCCGGTGATCCGGGTGCTCCGCCCGCTGCTCGACCGGGACCAGGACTCGGACCGGATGGGCGAACTGGCCGGCCGCGTCGCCGACGACCTCCTGGCCCGGATGGCCCGGGGGAGCGGCGATCGGATCGAGCTGGACGCCGCCGTCACCGGATGCCTGGCGACCATCGCCGCACGACGACGCCTGGGCCCCGACGAGCAGGCGGCGAAGCGGCGGGCGGCCGTCATCGGCGTACTGTACAAGGCACTCCGCAACGGCGCCCCCGGGGCCAGGGACGCCCTGCAAAAGATCGCCGACTCGGATGCCCTGCCCGAAGAGACACGATCGGAAATCAATGCCCGACTCGCCCGAAGCTGACGTCCCGACCGAATGCCTCGAACGCGTCGCGGCGGTCTATGCGGAGCTCGAGGCCGAGCTCGACCGGCTCGGCCACACCTGCCGGGCGTGCGGGGACTGCTGCAACCTGGCCGGGCACGGGTTCCGGCTTTATCTCAGCACGCTCGAACTGGCGTTTCTGTTGGACCGAGAGGGGATCAACCGCCTGCCGCAGGGTGCGGCCGGTCGGTGTGGATTCCAGCTCGACGGCCAATGCACGGTCCACCGGCATCGCCCGCTGGGCTGTCGCACGTATTTCTGTGGCGCCGACCATGAGACGTTCTCCCCGCTCTACGAGTCCGCGCTGAGAAAGCTGCGCCGGCTGGCGGAACAGTACGGCTGCCCGTGGAACTACAGCCAGAAGTACCCGCCGGAGGGCGAGTAGGCCGTGTGGGAGATCGCGGTGGACCGGGTGGTGGGCCGACGGGTCAGAGGTCCCGGAGTGTATTGGCCGGGTCGATGTGGCTGGCGACGAAGACGCCCGCCAAGCTGGGGAGCATGGTGACCACCAGGGCGACCAATATGGCCAGTCCGTAGGTCGCCCACGGCCCGACGAGCGCGGTGCCCGGCGGCCCCCATCGCGCGGCGGCGATGCTGCCCAGCACGGCCCCGATCACCCCGCCGGCGAGTGCGAGGATGAACATCTTCTCCAGGAACATGATATTGAGGTGCTTCGGTCGGGCGGCGATGGCCAGCATGATCCCGATCTCCTTCCGCCGCTGCCGCACGTTGAGAACGGTGTATCCGCCTACGAGCAGTGCTCCGAACACGAACACGCCGACCGCCACAAGGTGCATCCGTTCCGCCCTGCTGGTGATCGCCTGGTCCCGTGCCCGGGCCTCGCCGCGCATCGAATAGACCGTGATGCCCGGTTCACCCACGCCTTCCGCCCGGGCCTGGATGGCCTCGACCGTTTCCGTGATCGGGTCGCGCTGGGCCGCGCGCTCGGCGGCGGCCGCGAGTCCGTCAGCCGGGACATCGCCGTAGAGCAGTTCGCGCTGCGGTCTGAACCGGCTCACGCCTTCGACGACGTTGACCACCATTTGCATTTCGTCCGTCTCGGGGTCAACCAGCCCGTAAAGTCGTCTTGCCACGTCGAGGTCCACGAACACCATGTAATCCTTGATGGTCCCGGTCCGCTGTCGGGTTCTTCTGACGCGCACTTGGGCATCACTGCCGGAGCGTCGGCGTTCTCCCGGCCCACGCCGGAGATGTGGCGGCAGGCCGGTCGGTTCCTCCTGGGTTACTGGTTGGGCCTCCGGACCCTGGTAAGGGATGATCAGCATGTTGCCGACGAGGTGGTCTTCCAGCTTTTCGGCGGCCGTGCTGCCCAGTTCGGCCGCCCCTTCCGCCACTCGGGGCTCCACGAGGCCCGCCTCGCCCAGCTCGGGGCCGACGCCGCACAGAACGAGTTCCACCCATCCGTCGGGGTCGTCGGGATTATCGGGGTCGGTGAACGTGACTTTTCGCTGGTAGAAGGTCTGGGCTCGCTCGAGGACGGGCGGCTCGACCCGTACGGCGACGGCGGCGTGTGTCTGGGGAAAGACCTTTTCGCCCAGGTTGCCGGTGAAATAGTCTGAGAGTGTGTGGTCCTCGTGCAGGATCACGACGTTGTTGCCCAACCTGCCCATGGTCCGCTGCAGTTCGGCCATCGAGCCCTGCTGGATGCGCAATATGAGGACGATGATCCCGACGCAGAGGACCACGGCCCCCAGGATGACCAGGGTGGTGGTCCATCGGTGGCGCAGTTCCTTGAGGACGACGTGATGAATACGCATATCGGTTATCCCTTGTCGGTTTCCTCGACGATCTTGCCCTGACGAATCTGCACAATGCGGTCGGCCACCTGTCCCAGGCGGTCGTCGTGGGTCACGAGGATCACGGCGATCCCTTCGCTCTTGAACGTCTGGAGGTAATCGATGACCAGTTCGGCGGTCTCGGCATCGAGGTTGGCGGTGGGCTCGTCGGCGAAGATCAGGCCAGGCCGGTTGACAAGTGCTCGAGCCAGGGCAACCCGCTGCATCTCGCCCACGCTCAGCTTCGAGGCCTTCTGGTTCGTTCGTTCTTCCAGGCCGACGGTCCGCAGGCATTCCTCGGCCATCTCGCGCTGGCTGCGGGCGTTCATCCCCGTGGTGATCAAGGGGAGCTGCACGTTTTCAATGGCGGTCAGGTACGGGATGAGGTGGAAGGTCTGGAACATGAAGCCGCAGTACTTCAGCCGCATGGCTGTGCGGGCCGGGCCGCCCACGTCGTAAAACGAGGCGCCATCAATGAGCACCTTGCCCGACGTCGGGGTGAGCAGGCCGCCCATGGTGAGCAGCAGGGTGGTCTTCCCGCTGCCGCTGGGGCCGACGATGGCGACGAACTCGCCGCGATCGACCTTGATGTTGATATCGTCGAGCGCCCGGATCGCCTGGTGGTTACTGCCGTAGATTTTCGACACGTTCTGAACGTCTATCATCAGATTATAACTCCCGTAAGGTTTCTGCAGGATCGGTCCGCGAGGCAATCCACACACCGACCAGCCCGGGCAGAGCGGTCAACGTCAGGGCCAGCCCAATCGCCAATGCATACATCTGCCAGCCGGTCATAGCGAGCATGTAGGGCCTCATCGCCCCTTGCAGTTGGCCGACGAATGGCACCCCGTAGTGCCGGAGAACCACGTCGGTCAGCCAGCAGCCGATGACCCCGCCGACGAGGCCGAGCAGGAGCATCTTCTGGAGCATGGCCCAGGCAATATGCCGCGGGCGGGCGCTGATGGCGAGCAGGATGCCGGTCTCCTGGCGGCGCTCGTGGGCGTTGAGTACCGAATACCCGCCGATGAGCAGGGCTCCGAACAGGATAACGAAGAAACTGATCACGTTGGCATCACGCACTGATGTCAGCCGAGCGGCCGACCGGGCCTCGGCGACGGCCTGGAAGTGCTGGACGTTCACCGGCCGGCCTCGCTCTTCTCGCAGCCATTCTTCCATCCGGCTGGCCAGGATGGGCAGGAACTGGGGGGAGCACACGCAGCCGACCGCCTCGACGACGTTGACCACAGGTTCTTCCACACCAAAGATTTCGCGAGCGGTCACGATGTTGATCAGGACCCGGTAGTCCTCGATGGTACCGGTCTCCGGCCGGACCTCCCGTACGGTGAACGCCGGGGCGTCCAGGCGCTCTCCCTCATATCTCCAGATGCCTTCGAGGAGATCGCCTTCCTCCAGGCCGAGCTGCCTGGCGGCGTGGTATCCGAGCTCGGTCTCGCCGTCGGGGATCGGTCTTTGAGCATCCTCGGTGATGACCGCCGGGGCCGCCCTGTCGATCTTGACCAGAATCCCCGACAGGACCAGCCGGCGGCCGTCGATGGTGACCGGCCGCTGGAAGCTGCCCTGGAAGTGACGGGCGAGCACCCTGGGCTGGTGGATGTACATGGCGTACTCGGCGACCGATTCGAGGTCTTCCTCGTAGAGGGTGGTGGTCGCCCGGGAAAAATCGCCCGACCAGTAGTGGTTTTCATCGACTCCTTCGGGCAGGATGACCAGGTTTTTGCCCATCTCGAGCATGGCCAGCCGCATCTCGTTGATCGACCCCAGCGACACGCGCTGGATGCCGACCACCATCATGACCGAGAGGACGACGCCGGCCAGGATGATGAGCGCGCCGCCCTTTCGGTGTCTGAGTTCTTTCCAGACGATATTTCGTATACGCATGTTTAAATACCCGTTTTCCCTTATTTCCCCATGAGCAACGGTTCGCCGAAGATGTGCCGGCCCAGCGAGCACTGGTCGGCGGTCCCCAGGACTTGGATGGTGAACGCGAGGGCGTCCTCGACTTTTTCCCGGTGGACCTCCTCGATCACTGCCAGGCCATCGCCGTAGGTGACGAACACCTGTGCGTTCTCCGGCGGCCCCTCGAGGCCGAGGTTCTGCAACAGCTTGGCCTCCCGTTCGTCGGTGGGGTCAACAATCACGATCTCCGACTTGATCTCCATCCACTTGGCCACGTCCTCCTGGGCCTTCTTCGCCGCATTGAGAATCTCCTCGTACCGATTTGTCTTCTCGGTTCCCAGGACGAGGAAGACGACCGTGTGTTTTGCCAGGGCTTCGGCCAGTTTCTGCTTTCCGGGCGAGGTCATCAGCTTCTCCGCCTCGTCGAAATCGAGCTTCCCCTCGAACACGGCCAGAGCCCAGTTCGTCGGGGCGAGGACGTAGGTCACCGGATATTCCTTGACCTGCCAGTACTCGGCCAGCCGACGGCCGCGCTCCGTACTCACGTCGATGGCCTCGAACACCACGTTCGCCCGCTCCTCCCACTTTTCGTTCAGTTTCTTGAGCGTCTCCAGCGATTCGTCGTCGGCCTCGTTGCCCGGGTCATAGAACAGCACGAATGTGAACGGGGGCAGGTCCTCTTGCTCGGCCAGGGCGAACTGGCTGATCGCACAGGCCCGAGCGACGCTTGGGACCGCCGCTGACGCCAGGAACAAAGCGGCGACAGTCACCGCAATTACGCCAAATCTTGTGCTTTTCATCATCGATCATCCCTCGCTTCTCTGCCGGCACCATTGCCGGAATCTCGGCCATTCGTACCGCACTGTGCGGTTTTCTCTATTTGCATTATAGCGCCGCACGGTTCGGCCACAAGACCCCGGTCTGCAAAACATTGGCGATGCACCAACAGGCCCGGTGACCAGGGGCCGTGCGTTATTCTCTATGATTATTACGCTCGAGAGTGCCCGTCGGGGACATTCCGTTTCGGAAAAAATCCGGCTGGTTTCGGCGTGGAACGGGTCATTGGCGGGGGCCCGCCGCCCGTCCCGGTCGCCCGAAAACACGGCATTGCGGTGCTGCTTGCGCTTGCGTGTGTGCATGGCACATTTATAATAGCGCCCAGATGGCGAACTCGTGTTGGCCTTCGCCGGTGTGTTGCACCGAGAGTTTTCATGGCCCCGTGGCGAAAAACCTATTATGCGGTCCTGATCGCGGAGACGCTCTCGGTCACGGGCTTTTTCTTCGCCATCCCTCTCCTGCCGCTTTATATCTCCGAGCTCCACCCCGAGATGTCCCAGGCCCAGCAATCGGTCTGGTCCGGGTGGATGATCGCCGCGGCGGGCCTGACCATGGCGATCTCGGCCCCGATCTGGGGGTTCGTCGCCGACCGCTACGGCCGCAAGCCGATGCTGCTGCGAGCGATGTGGGGCGGCGTCCTCGTTCTCATCCTGATGGGCCTGGCCCGGAATGTCACCCAACTCATCATCCTGCGCGTGCTGCAGGGCTGCCTGACCGGGACGGTCACGGCGAGCGTGGCCCTGGTGGCGAGTGTGACGCCGCGGAACCGGTCCGGCCGGACCCTGGGGATGATGCAGGGCGCGGTGTTCTTCGGCGCCTGCATCGGGCCGTTCCTCGGGGGCGAGATCGCGGAGCACCTGGGGTTTACGCCCGCGTTCTTTGTCGCCGCCGGGCTGCTTTTCACGTCTGGGCTGCTTGTGTTTCTCTTCGCCGACGAACAGTTCGAGCAGCCCGCCCCCTCGAACCAGACCCATTTCGGGACGCTGGGGACGATATTGGGCACGACTGGCTTCATGGCCGCGATGGCCGCCCTGTTCTTCATCCGGTTCGCCAACTCGTCGTTCCAGCCGGTCTTCCCCTACATCCTCCGCGATATCCTCGGGACCGACGAGGGGGTCCGGGCGCTGACCGGCCGGATCATCGGGGTGGCCGGCATCGCATCGGCGGTCTCGGCCGGCCTGCTCGGCTGGTTCAGCGACCACTGGGGGCACAAGCGCCTGCTCATCGGCAGCGTGGTCTTCGCCGCGTTCACCACCCTGGCTCTGGGCCTGGCACGCACCATCCCGCAGTTCTACGTGCTCCGCGCCCTGTATGGCTTTGCCGCGGCCGGGATTATGCCCAGCGCCAACGCCATCATCCGGCATATCATCCACGACAGACACCTGGGCAAGGCCTACGGGCTGGTCGCATCCCTCAAGGGGCTCGGCTGGGGCACCGGCGCGTTCACCGGCGGGTATATCGCCGCGGGGATCGGGCTCCGCGCACCGTTCATCCTCACCACCCTCGTCCTGTTCCTGTCCGCCGGGCTGGTGATATGGCGGGTCCAGGACGGCGGCGAACCGGCCGAGGAAGACGAGCCGGCCCCGGCCAAACCCGAGATGGAACCGGCCGAGGTGTACCGGCCCGCCCGGCAGCCCGCCAGCGACTGAAGCCCGCCCCGGCTTGCCCGACATTTCCACCCCCGATAGAATCGAGGAAACAGGGACAGGTAAAGGTGATCGATGGAACAGGCGGACCCGACACCCGAAGAGCTGATGGCCCGGTTTCAGCGGCACGATGACGCCGAGGCGTTCGACGCGCTGGCCGAGGAGTTCATCAGCCCGGCTCTTGGTGTCGCCGCCCAGATGCTGAAGGACCGGGCCGCAGCCGAGGACGCGGTGCAGGACGCCTTTCTGCGCGTCATCCGAAAACGGGACCAGTACGACCCGGCCCGCCCGTTCGCCCCCTGGTTCTACTCGCTGCTCCGGAACATCTGCCGGGACAAGCTACGCAGGCGCAGCCGCGAGCAGCAAGCTCTCGAAGCCGAGGCGACGGAACGGGACCTGGTCGTCGCTCCCGATGCCGACGCCCCCGAGCCGGACTTCCCCGGGCTGCGTCTGCTCGACCGGCTCGGCGAGAAAGAGCGGGCGGTGCTCCGGCTCCGGATCGTCCACGACATGTCCTTCCGGGACATAGCGGCCGCGCTCGGCATCTCGCGGGAGGCGGCAAAGAAACGAGGCCAGCGGGGGCTGCGCCGTCTGCGCGGCATCGCCCGGTCCGCCCGGGTCTCATAGAAGCGTTCCGCCCGATTGCGGTGAGGAGAAGATGGCAGGCAGCATCAAACCAGGGCCTTCGGCCTCGTCGAATGTCCGGCGAGATCAAATATCGTGTCCCCGTTATGCGGGCCGGAGCGTAATAGGTATGAAGACGAACTCGATTCGGACACATTGAAATGAATTGCCAACAGGTGCGCGAAGAACTGGAACTCCTGGTCCTCGACGGGCTCCAACCGCGCGAAAAGGCGGCGGTCCGGGCGCACCTGGCGTCCTGCCCGTCCTGCCGGGCGATGGAGGCCGAGTACCGGGAACTGATCGACCGGGTCCAGGCCGAGGAACGCCCGGCGGAACCGGGCCGCGAGCTGCGACAGTCGATCGGCTGGGCCGCCCGCCGCGAGCTGACCGCCGCGCGTCGGCGTGCCAGACGGCTCCGGGCCGGCCTGGCGGCGGCCTCGATCGCCGCACTGCTCGTCCTGACATTCGGCCTGGCCGGGCTGTGGCAAAGAGAGCCGCCTCCCGATGTGCCATCGACGGCGGCCGTCGAGGAGGAGCCGGACGCGGAGCCCCCGGCCGAACGCTGGCAGCACGCCGGGGCGCAGGTCGTCCGGGCATCGTCCGCCGACGAGATGCTGGTCCGCTGCAATACCATCTTCCTGCTCCGGCTCGCCGAGTTCGGCAGCAACGTGGCGGCCGTGGACGCGGCGACCGGTGCCACCCGGTGGCAATCGGGCGTTCTGAGTTTCGGCCACCTGGCCGACGACGAAGAGCGGGTGTTCTGCCTGTCATCGACCCGCCCGCGACAGGTGGACCTGGTCGCGCTCGACAAGGCGACCGGCGAACCGCTCTGGCGATTCTCACACAGCGGCATCCGCCCTTCGCACGCGGCGGCGGCCCTGCCCATCGGCTCCGACCGGGTGTCGTGGACCGCCGGCGACACCGTGCATCTGCTCGATGCCCGCTCGGGCGACGCGATCTGGTCGCATCGTATCGAAGGGGGCGAGCCGCCGTTCGCCCTGACCGCCAACCGCGACCGCCTGTACGTGTTCGGCGGCGGGATGCTCACCGCCCTGGACGCCCGGTCCGGGGACGAGGCCTGGCAGCAAGCGCTGCCGGTCGATATCAAGCAGGCGGGCAGGCCGACCCTGGCGATTGCGGGGCGGCATCTGTACATCAGCTCCGAGAACGGCGGGCAACTGGTCGCCTTCGACACATCGGCCCGCCGGGTGCTCTGGCACCGGCCGGTGGAGGGCGGCCGCCACCTGCTGGCACACGGCGATGCCGTCTATGTCCGAGGCGGCGACAGAGTGCGGGCGTTTGACGGGGCGACCGGCGATCCGACCTGGGCCCGCCCGGCGACCGGATGTGGGCCGATGACCCTGCACCACGGTCGGCTGTGCTATGCCGACACGACCGACCAGGGCCGGCTCGTCGCCGTGGACCCGGCGACCGGGGCCGAGACCTGGCAGATCGCAGGCGTCCGATCGTGTGACGGTTTTCTCTATGCCGAGGGGACCGGGTACTTCAAGACGCAGGACGGCATCGTCCACGCCATCGCAATGAACATTCGCTGACGCTCTCCCCGCCCCGCCTCGGCGACTCGCTCACAGGTTTGCGATGTCCACCGGCTCGATCGCGTCGGCCGGCTCGAACTCAAACACTCGCGAGTAGAAATAGAGCTCCGCCTCGAGCGTCCGCTTGATGTTCTCCGCCCTTCGGAACCCGTGCTGCTCGCCCTCGAAGGGGAGGTAGGCGACCGGGATGCCCTTCTCTTTCAACGCCTCGAACACCGCCTCCGCCTGGTTCGGGGGGACGATCTTGTCCTCCAGCCCCTGGAAGAGTATCAGCGGACAATCGAGCGTCTCGACGGAATGGATCGGCGACCGCTGTCGATATAGCTCCCGGCCTTCGGGATAGGGGGCGATGAGGCCGTCGAGGTAGCGGGACTCGAACTTGTGCGTCTCCTTTGCGAGCGCCTCGGCGTCGCTGACCCCGTAATAGCTGGCCCCGGCCTTGAACACGTCGCGGAAGGTCAGGGCGCAGAGGGTGGTATAGCCGCCGGCGCTCCCGCCCCGGATGGCCAGCCGGTCGGGGTCCACGCTGCCACGCACCGACAGGTAGCGGGCGGCATATTCGCAGTCGTCCACGTCCACCACACCCCATCGGCTCTTCAGCCGTTCCCGGTATTCGCGCCCGTAGCCCGTGCTCCCGCCGTAGTTCACATCGACCACGGCGAACCCGCGGCTCGTCCAGAACTGGAGCGCGAGGTTGAGGTCGCTGCTCGCGGCGGCGGTCGGCCCACCGTGTATCTTGACCAGGAGCGGCGGCCGTTCGCCCGGCAGGCCCTCGAAATCGGCGTTCGTCGGCGGGTAGAACAGTGCGTGAGCGGTCCGCTCGCCCTCGGTCGGGAACTCGATCGGCTCGGGCCGGGACAGATAGCCCGCATCGACGGGCTGGCCGGTGGACGCCCGGAGGGCCTCGGTCGCGCCCGAGTCGAGATCGAGCCGGATGATCGAGGCGGGCTCGGTGGGCGAGCCGCCGCGGAAGAGCGCCCGGCCGCCGGCCGCCGCCACATACGAGATGTCGGTGAACGGGGTGTCGATCCGGCGAAGCGCTCGGCTCTCGGTATCGAGCTCGGCGAGCTGCCACTCGGCGTTCTGGGTGAACGCGCAGACGAGCCGGCCCGGGCCCGCGAACGCGTACATCGGGCGGCGGAACACCCACTGGGGCGCGGCGAACTCGGCGGGCATCTCGCACAGCGGCTCGACGGCCCCGTTCCGCTCGCGGTACAGGTTCCACCAGTTCGACCGGTCGGACACGAAGTGGAGCAGCCCGTCGGGCGACCAGGCCGGGTCGAGGACCGATTCGCTCGGCCCGCCGGCGACCCGGCGCGGCTCCCCGAGCGAGCCGTCCGGTCTGACCGCCGCCACGTACAGCTCGGTGCCGTCCCACGGCATCCGGGGATGGTCCCAGGCCAGCCAGGCGAGGGCCGAGCCGTCGGGGCTGAGCCGCGGCGTCGAGAAGAAATCGTGCCCGGATGCGAGCACCTCTGGCTCGCCGTCCCCGTCGACGGGGACGGAGCAGACGGTGTTGACCGCCTCGCGGTCGGAGCCGGTGTGGTCCTCGCGCACGCAGACCAGGCGCCCGCGTTCGGCGTCCACGACGCCGTCGGCGTAGCGGAACGCACCCTCGGGGGTGATCGGCTCCGGCTCGCCGCCCGCCGGCTGGCGGTACAGCCGCTGGTCCTCGTCGTTGGAGAAGAACACGGTCCCGCGGTCGACGACATAGGGGCCGCCGCCGTACTCGTGTACGTGGGTGCGGGCGCTGAACTCGGGCGGCGTCAGGTCGACCGTCTCGCCGTCGGGTGTGCGGCGGACCACCACGTATCGTCCGCCCTCCGACGGCCGTACTTCGAGCCAGTACACGTCGTTGCCATCGAACATCGGCTCGCTCAGGCCGACCGTTCCCGCCACCACGAGGTCGGCGGTGATCGGCGAGGCCCAGGAGCCGTAGGGTGCGGACCGTACGTCAGGCATATCACTGTCCTCCTGTGTCCGGCGGGTTCGGTTCCGGCGCGGCTGCCCGGCCCGACGGACGGGCGGGGCGGCCGCCTTGCTCCACCGATGCTGCGACCTGTCACTCGGGCGAGATGTCCGTCTCGCAGCCGGCGCCGTGGTTGAAGATGTTGAAGGCGGTCATGGCGACGGCGGTCTCGACGGCGGCGCTGATCTCTTCATCCGTACATCCGGCCTGCTTCGCCGCTGCGAAATGGGCGTCGAGGCAGTATGCACAGTCGTTCACCGTGCTCACCGCGATTCGGATCAGCTCCTTCGTCTTCAAGTCGAGGGCCTTTCCGGCGGCCCTGTTCAACTGGATCATGCCCTCGAGGAAACTCGGGTTGGTCCCCATCGCCTGGAAGGTGTTCGGCACCATGCCGAATTTCTTCTCCATGCTCGCGTAAATCTGTTTCAGCTTGCCCTTTGCTTCGTCCGGTGCGACCTGTCGCATTCTTGCCATATTGCGGCTCCTTTCTCAAAAAGTGCGGGGAATACAGCCGGCCCGTGTGCCCCCCTCACACCTCCGGCGACGCTTGCAACATCCGGTCATTGTTCAGTCCCGATAAGTCTTGCTCGCTTTCTTGAGGAACTCGCGTTCGCTCCTGGTCAAGCTGTTCAGCCCCTCGCGTCCGACCTTGGCGAGCAGTTCGTCCACCTTCTCGCGTTCCTTTCGGGCCTCCTCTCGCTCGCGGTCGGCGCGGCCCGTCTCCTGTTTGTCCCGGTATGTCTTGACCGAGCTTTCCAGTTGGATGAAGAACCAGCCGAACGCGAATCCGCCGAGGTGGGCGAGGTGGGCGACGTTCCCGCGCCCGCCCGTGAGCAGGAAGAACATCTCCAGCCCGACGAGCGCCAGCACGAGCGTCCGGGCCTTGATGGGGAACAGCCCCCAGATGAGCAGCGTTCGATGGGGGAAGAACCGCCCGTAGATCGCCATCACGGCGAACACGGCGCCCGACGCGCCCACCACTGCACTGCGGTACATGGGCACCATACACAGCCCGGCGGCCAGCACGCCCCCGAAATAGAGCAGGAGAAACCGCTTCCTGCCCAGCGATCGCTCGACGTCGCCGCCGAATATCCACAGGAACAGCATGTTGAAGAACAGGTGGAGCGGCAGGACGTTCACCACCTCGTGCAGGAACGCGTAGGTGAAGAACTGCCACAGGTGCAGCCGCCCGATGGCGAGGGCGGGGGTGAGGGCGAACATCGTCTCGAAACGTAGCGAGATGTGGGGGACGCTCACGTGCAGCAGGAGTTGGACCCCGAACACCGCAACGTTGGCGATGAGCAGGGCCTTGACCGTCGGGGTCAGCCCGCCGCCGAACCGGATTCGACTCTGATATCCGCCGAAATGGCCCATCGTTTCTCAACACGTTCTGGTTGCAGGTCGTCTTCAACTTCATCTTACCGGGCATCCGAGAGCCGCGCCAGTACCGGCGGTCAGGGGGAGGGGAAGATCATCGCCTCGGCGAACTTCATCTGGAAGTCGGGCCGGCCGGCCAGCTCGATGTATTCGGTCTCCCGGGCGATGCGGTCGGCCTGCTCGCGGCACCGCCGCCCGGCGAGCGCCATCTGCACGCCCGTCCCGGCGGCGTTCCCGATGAACTCGACCTTGCTCGTCGGCATCCCGGGCAGCAGGCCCATCCGGATCACGCTGCGCGGGCGGGCGAAATTGCCGAACGCGCCGGCCAGGAGCACCCGGTCGACGTCCTCGATCGACACCCCGTACTCGGCCAGAACGATCTCGGTCCCCGCACGGATCGCCCCCTTGCCCAGTTGGACCTCCCGGATGTCGCGCTGGGTGAGGCAGACCGGCCGGCCGGTCGCCGAGTCGTCCGCGTCGGCCAGGACGAACGCCGGCCCGCCGTTGAACTCCGTGAGTCGGCGCCGCAGGCCGTCGTGCAGCCCGTCCGGCAGTTCGTCGGGCGTCAGCAGCCGGCCGGTCGAGTCCAGGATGCCCGCTTCGAGCAGAACGGCGATGGCATCGAGCACGCCGGACCCGCATATGCCGCGCGGGGGCGCGTCCTCGATGACTCCGATACGCACGTCGTGGTCGAGCCGGACCGACTCGATGGCCCCGGGCGCCGCCCGCATCCCGTGGTCGAGCCGGGCGCCCTCGAACGCCGGGCCGGCCGCGGTCGAGCAGGCGATGAGCCGTTCCGCCCCGCCCAGCACGATCTCGCCGTTCGTCCCGATGTCCAGGGCGAGTTGGACGCCGTCGTAGTCTGCCATCGCCGCCGCGAGGATGACCCCGACCGTGTCGCCGCCGACGTAACCGGCGATGTTCGGCATCGTATAGGCCCGTCCGGTGGGCCGGATGCGGACGCCCAGCTCGCGGGCGGGGACCGTCCGGCTGTCCAAGACGACCGCCTCGTAGGGTGCGTGCCCCAGCGGGGTCGGATCGATACCGAGGAGCAGGTGGTGCATGGTGGTATTCCCGCCGAACGCCGCCTCGTAGATCGATTCGACCGGCGCCTTCGCCTCTTCGCACATCTCGGCGATCATCGCGTTCACCGCGTCGAGCAGCGGCCGCCGGAGCTGCTCGACGCCGCCCTCCTTCCCCGCGTGGTTGATGCGGGAGATGACGTCGTCGCCCAGCGGAATCTGGGGGTTGGGCCGGGCGGCCACGGCCAGCGTCCGGCCGGTGGTCAGGTCGAGCAGCGTGCCGACCACGGTGGTCGTCCCCACGTCGAACGCCGCGCCGTAGAGCCGGCCCGAGCGGTCGTCGGGGTCCGGGGCGACGCACGGCTCGAGCTCGCGGGCCGCACCCGTCCCGTGTGCGAGGATTTTCTGGCCGAAGAACCTCGATTCGACGGGCACCTCGACGGTCATCCCGGTGTGGACCTCGGCCTGACAGGCGAGCCGCACCCCCCCGTCGAGCTCGTCGGCCGACAGGCGCTCCCGCTCGGCCGCGGTCGGCTCCGGCGGGTTCTCGGTCACGGTGACCCGGCATCGGCCGCAGGTCCCCTGGCCGCCGCAGGGGGTGTCGATGATGAGGTTCGCCCGGTCCGCCGCCTCCAGGATCGTGGTGCCGGGAAGGACGTACACGTGCCGCGTCTCGGGCTGGAACCGGACGATGAGTTCGCTCTCGCGCATCGGCTTACACCACTCGACGGGGGCCGGGCCAGTATGGGCGCGGGATGGTATCAGGGCCGGTCCGGCCTGTCAATCAGGGGCCGAAGGCGCTCAGGCCGAATCGGGCGGCTGACGATACAGGTCGGCCGGGTCGAGCTCGTCGGGCGAGAAGGCGCGGAGCCGAAACGCGAATCGGAACGCCTCGGCGTTCAGCCGATACCGGGGGAGCGTCGCGGGCCCGCAGCTCCCGCTCCCCAGCCCGTGGTGGCGGTGGTCGAGATGCAGCGACACCTCGTCACGGGGGACCAGGTCGCAGGTGTGACGGGCACGATTGAGGTCCTCGGTCCGGTACGGCAGGGCGCTGAAGTCGAGCAGCGGCATCCCGGCGGCGAACAGCCCGACTCCGTCGCCGGCCAGGGCCATCCACCGGACGTCGGTCCGGTTGCCCTGCTCCTGGGGATAGACATACGGCGTGCCCAGTTCGGCGACGGGCAGGGCGTACCGGCCGACCCGCTGTGCCTGCTTGCTGTCCACGTAGCACTCGCCGGGCCCGCGCCCGTACCATTCGGCCCGGCGGAGGCCGCCGTCGAGGCCGAGCTCGAAGCCGACCCGGGGCAGGGTCGCCCAGTCGCCCTCGGGGACGACGTGTGCAGCGAGGAGCAGTTCGCCCGAGCCGGCGACCGAATAGCCGACCTCGCACACGAACGCCTTCGCCAGAATGGGCGGGGCGATGCGCGACCGCACGCGGACGACGACCGCCCGGTCGCCCCGCTCGCAGGCGACCGAGTCGGTCCGGTGCTGCAGCCCGTGAAGCCCGTCGGCGATCCAGCGGTCCTGAACCGGCCGATCGTTGTCGATGAGTGCCCGCCAGAACGCGAGCGTCGGCCCGCGGCGGAGCAGCTCCCGGCCCCTGTATTCCCACGATGTCAGGCGGCCGCGCACCCGGTCGAAGACCAGGCGGAAGTCTTCGCCCGACACGGTGATCCGGCGGCGGGTCTCCTCGCAGGTCGGCGGCGGCGGGGACGCGGCGGGCGCCGGCGGCGACGATTCGACGGGCAGCTCGAACTGCCCCCACGCCACCTCGTGCCCTCGACTCGCCCACGGCGTGTCCTCGGCCAGCTCGAGCGAAACGGTGAGCAGGCATTCGGAGCCGGGCGGCGGCCCGGCGGGCAGGTCGAACGGCAGGTCGAGCACGCCCGATTCGCCGGGGCCGATCGACAACCGGTCCGCCTCTCCCGACTGGACCACCTCGCCGTCCACGGCGACCGCCCAGGTCACCGCCAGGTGGTCGAGGGCGAGGAAGTCATAGCGGTTGGTGACGCGGATCGAGCCGGCCGACAGGTCGTCCGCCTCGAGGCGGACCGGCTCGATCACCTTCTTGTATTCGATCAGCCCCGG
>PWKM01000135.1 GCA_003559755.1 Planctomycetota bacterium | reverse complement strand
TGTCAAAGCTCGAGTGGCGGTCATACCGACCGGCCTGAACCTCGAACGGTTCGCCACCGGGGACGGCGACGCCGTCCGCCGCCGGATGGGCATCCCGGACGAGGCATTCACGATCGGGCACGTGGGGCGGCTCGGACCCGAGAAGAACCTCGGCTTCCTCAGCGAAGCGGTCGCCCGCGCCATGTCCAATATCCCGACCGCCCATTTCCTCGTCGTCGGGTCGGGCGAAGCGCGGGCGGCAATGGAGCCGATTCTCGCCCCGGCCGCTGACCGGGTACACTTCGCCGGAACCCTCTGCGGAGATGACCTGCGCGACGCATACCACGCGATGGATGTGTTCGTCTTCGCATCCACCGTCGAGACCCAGGGGGTGGTCCTCACCGAGGCGTTGGCCGCAGGGCGGCCGGTGGTCGCACTGGACGCACCCGGAGCGCGCGAGGTGGTGGATGACGAGCACAACGGCCGGCTTCTTGCGGAAGAGGACGCCGACGAATTCGCCGATGCGATCGCGTGGGCCCGGGCCGAGCTCGACCGGCGGGGCGAACAGATCGCCCGGCAGGCCCGGAAATCGGCCGAGCCGTTCGCGACCGACCGGTGTGCCGAGGCGACGCTCGACCTGTACTGTCAGACCAGTCCGTCGGATCTGGGAACGACCCGCTTCGACCGCACGCTGCGCCCGCTCTTGCAGTCGATCAGGAACGAGTGGGAGATCTGGTCGAACCGGCTGGAGGCAGCCGCCGGCGTGTTCAGCGGCGACCGCTCAAAAAGCGAAGAGGAACAGGCATAGGCGCACGCAGAGCGTACCGAACAGTCGGGAGCTACTTCCAGTATCGTGGCCGGCCATAGTAATCGTAGAGCCGCACCTCGTACTCGCGGTTGATCGGCGCCTTGGGATCGTATTCCGGGCTGTGCCTGACCTGCTCCTTGCTGAGTTCGAGGTGGACCTGGTGGGCTTCCCAGTCAACACTTCGAATCCAGGGCGGAGCTATCAGCACCTTTCGCCCGGCCAGCCATTTGTCCGTCCCGGCCACCACGTACCGGATGACCCACGAGCCGGTATCGGCGATGAAATCGGCCACCTTTCCCATCTCGCCATCGGTCGCATCGATTCGGTAGCCGGAGACCGCTTTCGCGCTCCGCAGATTCGGGTCGCCCTTCGAGTCCGGCGGTATCCGCCTGCGATGCGGCACGGGCGCCTGGCCCGGGAACATCCCGAGCGGCTCCCAATAGGGCTGCCAGCCGAAATATTCCATCAGCTCCTGTTCCTTCTGGCGGGACACCGGGAGATCGGCGTCGATCCCCGGGCTGTCCTCCACCTGCTCCCGTGTCAGGTCCACCGGCAGCACCTGCCTGTCGTGGTCGGGCCTGTCCACCGAGCCGGGCGCGATCAACACCTTGCGGCCGGGAAGCCACTTGCCCGTATCCACGAGAATGTACCGGACGACCCAGTGAACATCGTCAAAGAAGAAGTCTTTTACCCGGCCCAGTTCACCATCGCGCGCCTCGATATGATATCCGAAAATCTCTTGCACACTTCTCAGCATATCTGACTCCTGATAACCCAATCGGCCATCAAATTTTAGCGGATGCGCCCACAGCAAAAAACCACCGTTGATCCGAACTCGCCGTAGTATTGTCCGGCTTCTTTCCGACACCGTTATTACTACAGAGCACCCATGGCGGCTCGCGTAGTGCAAAATGGGACAGAAAAACGATTGTCAACCCGTCACAAGAATCGGGGCGCCGCGTATTGCCCCCACCGGGAATGCCCGGACAATACACTCACAACTGTGTATACCATTTTGTTTGATGAAGCTCGGCTCGCAAATGAGCATACGTTCTCTCTGTCGGCCACACAGCGGGCAGCCGAGTACATCGGAAAGGAGATGTTTTGACGGAAGAACTTTCGGCGGACAAACTGAGGCGAACCTGTTACCCCGAATCCCTGGACTTCGACAATACCGGTGCTCTCCCCCCGCTGGAACATATTGTCGGCCAAGACCGGGCTCTTCGGGCGGTCGATTTCGGAATCGATATCGAGAGCCCCGGCTATCATATGTACGGCCTCGGCCCGGTAGGGACGGGCCGGACCACTACTATCCGCAAATTCCTTGAGAAAAAAGCCGCCGCGCGAGACGTGCCCGACGACTGGCTGTACGCCAACAACTTCAAGAATCCGGACCAACCACGGGCGATCCGGCTGCCGGCGGGTAAGGGTGCCGCGTTCCGTGACGACATGGACCAGTTGGCAGAGGAATTGCGGACCGAGGTGCCTGAGGCGTTCGAACAGGAGGAATACGCAAAAGAACGCGAAAAACTGGTCGAACAGATGCAACAGGAGCAGCAGCAAGTCCTGAGGCAGTTGGAAGAGACAGCACAGGAACGGGACTTCGCTGTGGTTCAATCGCCCCAGGGGCTGATCATCGCTCCGGTTCGCGACGGGGAGGTCATACCGCCCGGTCAGATCAGCCAACTCAGTGAAGAAGAGCAGGAGCGTCTCCAGAAGGGGCAAGAGGAGCTACAGAACGAGCTTCGCGACGCGATGCGCAACATGCAACAGGTTCAGCGGGAGGGCAAGGACCGCGTACGGGAACTCGATCGCAGAGTCGTCGGGTTCGCCGTCGATCATCTGATCAACGATCTCAAGGAGAAATATGCCGAATTCGACGCGGTGGTCGATTTCCTCGAGGAGGCACGAAGCAACCTGCTTCAGAACGTGCAGACCTTCAAACGGATCAAAGAATCCGAGGAAATGGATGCCGAGCAGCAGATGTCGATGGTGATGTTGCACGGCCGCGACGAAGTGTCGTTCGACAAATACCGGGTGAACCTCGTGGTCAACAACGAAAACCGCGACGGGGCACCGGTCGTGCTCGAGCAGAACCCCACGTTCCCCAACTTGGTGGGGCGGATCGAATATCAGGGTCGGATGGGGGCGCTCGTCACCAACTTCCGTATGATCAAGGGCGGAGCACTGCACAGGGCGAATGGTGGTTACCTGGTGCTCGACATCATCGACCTCCTCACCCGGCCGCTGGCCTGGGACGGACTCAAGCGTGCACTGAAGAACGACCTGATCAAGACCGAGCTGATGGGCGAGGCGGTTGGCGCTCTGACCACACGCACCCTCGACCCGCAGCCCATCCCGCTCAACGTCAAGGTGGTCCTCATCGGGAATCCGCTCATCTACTACCTGCTCTACAACCTCGATGAGGACTTCCGGGAACTGTTCAAGGTCAAAGCAGACTTCGCCGAACGAATGGATTGGACGGACGAAACTGCGAAGAAATACGCCCAGTTCATCGGCCAGATCTGCCGGGAGGAAAAACTCCCCCAGTTCGACCCAACCGGGGTGGCAAGAATCATCGAGCGCGGAGCTCGGATGGTCGCCGACAACCGAAAACTCGCCACCCGGTTCGGCGAGATCGTTGATCTTATACGCGAGTCCTGCTTCTGGGCCAAGCAAAAGGGCAACGACCTGACCACCGGCGAAGACGTCCAGCGAGCGATCGACGAAAAAATCTACCGGTCCAACCGAATCGAGGAACGCATTCAGGAGATGATCGCCGACGGAACGCTGCTCGTCGATACCGACGGACGCCAAGTCGGCCAGGTCAATGGACTCGCCGTCATGCCGCTCGGCGATTACCAGTTCGGGAAACCGACCCGGATCACCGCCCGGACACACGTCGGCAGCGCCGGCGTGGTCAACATCGAGCGCGAGGCCAAGCTGGGAGGCCCGGTCCACAACAAGGGAATGCTGATACTCGCCGGCTACCTCGGCGGCAAATACGCGACCGACGTCCCGCTCGCTCTGTCCGCCAGCTTGGCCTTCGAGCAGAGCTACGCCGAAGTCGAGGGCGATAGTGCATCCTCGGCTGAACTGTACGCGCTGCTCTCCAGCATATCAGGATTGGCCGTCCGACAGGACCTCGCGGTCACCGGATCGGTCAATCAACAGGGGCAGGTGCAGGCGATCGGCGGAGCCAACGAGAAGATCGAGGGGTTCTTCGACGTGTGCAAACAGAAAGGGCTGACCGGCGAACAGGGCGTGCTGATCCCCGCGAGCAACCTCAAACACCTGATGCTTCGAACGGATGTCGTCGAGGCCGTGCGGGAAGGCGAGTTCCACGTCTATCCGGTCGAGAACATCGACCAGGGCATCGCTCTGCTCACCGGAAAAGACGCTGGCGAACGCCGGCCCGACGGGACATATCCCGAGGGGACGGTCAACGCAAACGTCGAGGAAAACCTGAAGGCACTGGCGAGCAAGGTCAAGGACTTCGCCAGGAGAAGCCCGGGAATCGGCAACAAAGAAGACGACCTCCAGCCCTGAGATTGCGCCCACCCGACATTCCGTATTATGCTTGAACCGCGGGATCAGATGCTGGCTTCGTCCAAGATGCCCTCTGGACCTCCGCCTCAGTAGTCGCGAAATCCGGCTTCACGCTGACGACCCGATTCCCGCAACTCGCGGCCCAGTGCATGTGCCGCAGTCAAACTGGCCCTCCGGGTCCCAACCGCCGGTTGGTCTTCCCTTTGAACGCTCTGCGGTCTGTTACGGGTAGCCGTGGCTCCAGAATCCCGAACTCGGGATGCCCACGGTGCCGTGAGCGTCAACTCCGTACACATAGTATCGTCGGCGGGAGGAAGCGGGATAATCGTCGCGGTCAAGCCAGCCATGACTTTGCGTGGGAACGGCATTCCAGCGGAACGCGTAGTGCAGGTGCCAACTGTCCTGCCGCATCACGTGCCAGCCGGCGCTGTCGTCTGCGTGCCCGGGCCCCCACAAAACCAGGCGTACGCCGTCCACCCAGGGGATGACGCGAACCAGTTCCGGGGGCGACGGCACGGCCAGGGTCACCGGCGACGGCCCGGCCTCGACGCCCCAGGCGTTGACCGGCCGAACGACGTAGGCGAACGTCTCCGGCCACCATTCTTCCGAGGCCGGCTGCGGAGCCGGCACGTCCCTGTCGAGCCACTCGGTTCCAGACACGGGCTCGTCCGTCAGACGCTCAAATGTGTCGCGCAAACGCAGGCCCCAGGGGTCGAACCGTCCCCGCCAATAATTCGCCTCGGGAACCGGGGCGCGATAGACGTGATAGCCGACGACGCCGTCGGCCGGCGAGGCATGCCAGGCGACGCGGATGCCCCCGTCGGTTCGGGCGGCGGATACCCGGCGCAAGGCGGGCAGCGCGGCGGAGACGGGATAGGAGGGCGTCCCCTCCTCGTTCTCGCCGGTGACCGGGAGGACCCGGTAGAAGTCCGGATGTTCCTCGCCGTTCGGAACCTGGTCTTCGAACGTCAGAACGTCGGCTGCGACCTCGCCGGCCGCCGTCCATTCGGCCCGCCAGACCCGTTCGCCGTAGCCGCGATAGACCCGGAACCGCTCCGGGGTCCCCTCCCGGGGCCGCTGCCACGTCACGCGTGCGGCTCCGTTCTCGGACACCGTCACTGCGACATCGCGCGGGCGGTCGGCAAGCGGGTCGGCGACCGGCCCGTCTGCCGGCTTGTAGCGATAGGTCCACGTCTCGCGCACGGCCGACTCGGCCGAACGCCACGTGTCGTTCCCGCCCGAGATCACGGTCACGTTGCGCTGTTCGTCGTAGGCGACATCGAAGGCGCCGTAGTTCGGACGCGGCCAGGTCGGCGGCAGCTCTTCCCAGCGGTTCTCGTCGATATGATAGACGGCCACCCGCATGCCGTCACCGCCCCGGCGGAACGCCAGCATGACATCGTTCGCCGTGTCGTGCACCATCATCCATCCGTGCGGATGAACATTGCCCTCCGGCTGCAGGTCCGTCCAGCGGTCCTCGACCGGGTCGTAAGACCAGGTCGAACGGCGGCCCACGACGATGAGGCGCCCGGACGCGGGGTGAAAGACGCCGCCGGTATTGCCGATGTTGCGGCCCGGACCGTCCGTGCCCCTCGTCATAAAATCCCATCGGTTGGCATGGATGTCGTAGGTCACGACCCGGCCGTGCGAATAGACCGCCAGCCCGTGGATGGGGTCCGACGTTCCGGCCACCATGTTCAGGCGTCCGTAATGGTGGGGCGGCTTCATCGCATACCACTGATCGGTTCGCGTATCGAGCACCCATGGGAAGGAGGACTGCAAGTGTCCTCGCAACGCGTTGCCCCAGCCGTGCCCGCCGCCCGTGCCGGACACGGGCGACACGACGACCCGCTGCGCCCGGTCGTAGGTCGTGCCCCATATGCAGCAGTCTTCGCCCGGCCATTCGCGCGAGAAGATCAGGCGTTCCCAGGAATTCCGGCCTGCATCGAAGAACCAGGTCTCGCCGGTCTGCGGCGAATCCACGAACCGGCCGTGAGCGCCCCAGAGAACGACACGGCCCCGGCCGCGATCGTAGGTGAGCGACGTTTCGTAGGTGATGCTGCACATGTCCTCGTCGTCCACCGAGTCGGCGAACCGCCGCAACGCGAAGGAATGGGCCGGCTGGCCTGCGAGCGAGGGCAGGTTCGGAGCGATCACGCCGTTATCCCGCTCGGTCCCGGCCAGCTCGGCGAAGCAGGCCCTGACCCGGGCATCGCCGCGAAAGACCCGCGAACGCAGCGCCCGTACTGCCACGTTTCGGGCGCGTCGGTTCGACTCGTTGGAGGCCATCGCGACCAGGGCGTCAATCGCTGCCGGATCGCCGGTCAGCCCGAGCGCATGGGCGGCCGAGGCCCGCACGCCGGCCGACGTGTCCTCGGTCAGTTCGATCAGCCGGTCCACGGCGCGGATATCCATGCGGCCGCTCAGTGCCTGCGCGGCGGCGGAACGAATCTGGGCTCGGCGACTGTGCGACGCCTCCACGAGCGCCGGCACAATCTCGGGCCCGCGGGCATGCATGGGGCTCCACCCGTGCTTGAAGCGAGCGTGATTGTCGAGCACGCTGGACCCTTCCAGCAGTTCGACCGTCGCCTCGCCGGAGCCCAGTTGCGACGCACGCCAGGCGGCCGCCGCCTGCGTATCGCGGTCGCCCCGGGTCAGCAAGGGCTGCAGATGTTCGAAGGTTGCGTCGGGATCGCCCAGGTCCAGATGCTCGATGGCATAGGGCAGATACTGCGGCGCGTCGAAATCCGTCAACGTTTTCAAGGTATCCCGGCCTGCCCCCTGCGCCAGCCGAGCCAGGGCGAGCGAGGCGTAATAGCGGAGCCGAACGGATGCATCCGTATCCATTGCAACAGGAGCCAGCCATTCCGCCGCGGAAGGCGAGCGGCTGCGCCCCAAGCCGGTCACCACCGCAATCCGGCTGTCCAAGTCGTCCTGCCACTCCGCCAGCCGCTCCCCGGCCAGCGCCAATGTGTCTCGCGTACCGAACGTGGCCACGGCAGAGGCGGCGGCAACCTGTACCTGACGTTCGTCATCGTTCAGCAGCGGCTTCAGGGCCGACAAGGCCTGCTCGCCGCCAATCGTTCCCAACACCTCGGCGACCTTGACGCGAACGGCCGGGCGCTCATCGCCCGCCGTCTGAACGACCAGGGCCACCGCGCGGGGCGTCGCCGCCCTTCCCAGCCCGTCCAGCACGCTGGCCAGCAGCGTCGCGTCGGTCTCGGAATCGGACAGTGCCGCCTCGAGCCGGTCCAGGGCGGCCTCCGTCCCGATCCGGCCCAGCGACTGGCAAGCCACGAACCGGACGCGGGGATCGGCGTCCCGCATAAACGTCGACAACGTCTCCAGCACGTCGTCGGTCCCCTCGCAAAGCCCCAGGGCCAGCGCGATCGCGGCGCGGACCTCGGGGTTCTCGTGCTCGGTATTTCTCGTCTGGCGCAACACATCGTCCCGATTCAGCGTCCCGATCCCGATCGCCGCTCGGTAGCGGTCCAGCGGGTCGCTCGTGTATTGCCAGCGCATCCGCCGGTTCAGCATGGACGCCACGGAATGGTCGCCCGAACGGCCCAACCCCCACATCGCGGCCTGCAATGCTCCATATCTTTCGTAATAGAGAGCCCCCCAGGTGTTTCGACCCAGATGCGGGTCGCGGGCGCGGGCAAGAATATCGACAACTTTTCGCCAGCCGGACGATCCCGACGGATAGCTCTCCTGCATGGCCCAGTACAATGTGTCGCGGTTCAGTTCGTCCGGGAAGACCTCGAAGACCGACACGCGCCCGGGCCATTGCCGTTGCTCGAAATCGCCCTCCATGC
>PWKM01000087.1 GCA_003559755.1 Planctomycetota bacterium | reverse complement strand
GACATCGACGGTCGGCCGCGCGGCGACACGCCCGACCTCGGGGCGCACCAACTGGCGGACAACTGACCGCCGGAACCCGCCGCCCCGTCTACTCGACCTCGACGGTCACCTGGTTCGAGATCGCGGTCCGGCGGTTGGCGGCGTCCCAGGCTCGGAGGGCGAACCTGTACTCGCCCGGCTCGAACGGCTCGCGCTTGTAGTCCGCCCCGTCGTTCAGGTCGGCGACGAATGACTGGCGCTCGCCGGGCGCCGCCTCGGGCTCCCCGAACAGGTGCTCGGCCGCCCACCAGTTCGCGTGCGTTTCGGGCGAGAATTCGTAGACCAGCTCGACCGGATCGAAGTTGAGGTTCGGGACCATCTCTTTCTTCGAGTATCTCGCCTGGAACCGTTCGAGCGGGACCTCGCTCTCGGGGGTGGTCCAGGAGAGCCGGACCCGGCCGTCGCCCAGCGGCTCGACCCGGAGGTCGGTTATGGCCGGGACGGGGGCCTCGGGCATCTCCGGCTGCCGATGGATCAGGTGGTACAGTGCGGCCTGGCCGCCGGGGTGGTCGAGGAAGGTGAAGCCGTCCTCCCGCAGCCCGTGTGCGTACGAGGCCTGCATCAGGTCGGCGATGCGGTCGGCGACGAGCTCCTCGCCGTGTACGATCCGGGGCAGGAGCAGCGAGAAGTGCGAGGTGCCGGGGGTGTAGTATCCGGTGCTCAGCACCAGCGGCTCGCCGTTCAGGTTGTATCGGTAGGGCATGAACAGGCGGCCGTCCTCGGTCCGCATGCACTGTTCGCGGGCCATGTACCACTGGATGCCCTCGCAGATGTCTTCGAGCCGGTCGCCGACGGGGTCGTCCCACTCGAACTGTCGGCGTGCGTTCCAGAACGAGTCGTGGATGATGTATCCGTTCATCAGGCGGGGGGCGTGATCGACGACCTGTTCCCCCTCCGGCTGGTCGGTCCAGTCGACGCCGCCCCGTCCGAAGACGCCCCGGTTCCAGTCCATGGGCCACCGTTCGCCGCTCATCACGGTGCGGACGTGCGTTCGGATGCCGTCCCGGAACCGTTCGTCGCCGGTCATGTCGTATCCGCCGGCGAGGAAATACATCGCCCATCCGAAGAACCGGGTCCAGCCGTACATCCGGGGGCTCGAGCAGTCTTCTCGGAACTTGTGCAGGTAGCCCACGGTCGCGTCGCCCACCCGCTGGTCGCCGGTGGTGTAGTAATAGAGCGGGAGGCCGTACCAGTGCAGGTGCTCCTCTTCGAAGATGATCTTCCGCCCGATGAAGTTCCGCCGGCCGAAGTCGGTTCGGCCCTCGCCGTGGTGGATGGACCAGTCGGCGTTGTAGTTGAACCGGTTCTCGGCGTAGAGGAAGTATGCTCCGGCCCGGTCGATGTTGTCGTCGCGGAGGAAGTTGACCAGTGCGATCCGGGCGAAATCGTGCTGGTTTCGGAACCCGCCCCGGCCCCAGTACCACGTCCGCCACACGACCATGTCGCGGGCCCGGGCGGCGTGCCGGTTCTGCCAGCCGCGCTCCTCGGCCAGCGCTTCCTCCTCGCGGCGCGAGACCATGTGGTACATGGGATAGACCTCGTCCTGCTCGATGCAGCGGTTGTACCAGGCGACGGGTGCCCGGCCGGTGAGCGGATACTGGAACCGGTACATCGTCCCGGCCGGTTCGTCGAGCGGCCTGTCGTGGAAGCGGTGGAGCACCTCGAAGGTCCGGTGCGAGCCGTGTGCGACCAGGTGCCCGATCTCGTTCTCGACGGGCAGCAGCCCGACGGTGATCCGCCCGTCGCCATCGACCCGGAAGCTCTTGGGGAAGTTGCCCCGTGCGAACCGAATGCCGACGAGCACGCCGCTGCCCTGGCCATCGGCGGCGTTCACCCACATCAGGTCGGGCACGCTCCGGTCGTCGCCGGCGGCGAGCTCGTTCTCGCCCTGCCGTATCCACCAGCCGGTGTCATCCGGGTGTACGCCCAGGTCCTGCCACGACATCTGCTCCCGGCCCGAGCCCCGGGCGAAGTCGCCCCGCGGCCGCGCCTGGTAGTAGACGACCGGTGCTTCGGCCGTCGGGGTGACCGCCCCATCGACGGCGGTCATCCGGACGCGGGTTCTGTCCGGCTGTTCGGGGCCGACCAGCTCGACGCTGGCGATGGTCACCCGTGTCGGGTTCTCCTCGGCCTCGTCGTTGGTCAGTGTGTATTGCGTTTTGACCTCCGACCGTCCCCGCCAGAAGATCATCCGCTGCTGGAAGCCGAGCATCCGGTTGCCCTCTTCGTCGCGATGACAGCCAATGGTCCGGATGACGGCGCGGACCGGGCCGTTCTCCTCGACGACGACCTCGGCCGTCCCGTCGGGGAAATAGCGCGTGCCCTCCAGATCGGTCACGCGGGGCATATACACCCCGCCGGCCCGTTCGGGCCGGGCCGTGAACTCGAACTCGCCGGTCTGGATCACCTTCGTGCCCGGTTCGTCCCCGTCCCGGGCCAGGTGCGGGCCATCGGAGACGCCGCGGCCGCGCACCACGGTGAACCCGGCTGCGCTCTCGCCCGCCGGGCAATCGGTCTGGAAGGCGACCGCCGCCCATCGGACGTTGCCGCTCGGCCATCGGGCCAGTGTCCGGAACTGGTAGCGCTCGGCCCCGCGCAGTGACAGGGCCGGCCGGCCGTCGATCTCGGCCACGTTCATATCGTCGGTGAACGGGACGCCGATCACGACGCCCTCGTTCGCCCGGTTCATCCCGTCGGCACCGAGCCGCCGCGCCTCGAACACCTCCAGCGGCACCTCGAACTCCTCGCCCGCCGAAACGGGGATGGCGAACGCCCACATCAGCAACACGGACAGCCCTGCGACAATCAATGTTCGGCGGCTCATCTTCAGTCCTCCGGTTTTCTGGGGGGATGTTGCAGCCCGGTCCCCGTCACGATGGTGAATTGTGGGGCCATCGCCTTCTCCTGGCAAGCGGCCGGGCCGGACACTGCAACGTCTCCAGTCTACGCCGGCTCACCGCGTTGTCAATATGGAGGCGGGGCCGTGTCGGGCGTGCAGTGCCGCCGCGTCCAGCCCGTACTCGCCCTCCAGAGCCATAACCGCCGATACCCCTCGGCCTCTATTGCGGGATGACCGGCTCGATGATGAACAGCCCGAGGAAGAGGAGGGCGACGAGCAGGCCGACCAACAGCCGCCCGGCGCCCGGGCGGATCGACTCGTCCATCACCGGCGGATGTTTCACCCCCAGCACGGTGAGCACGAGCAGGGCGAGCATCAGCCAGCCGGGGAACCGGAGGCCCATCGCCAATATCGCGGCGACCGCCGCCAGCCCGAGGTATCGCTGGGCACGACCGAGCAGGGCATACATCACGTGGCCGCCGTCGAGCTGGCCGATCGGCATCAGGTTCAGGAAGGTGATGAACAGGCCGAACCAGCCGGCCACGGCGACCGGATGCAGGTGGATGCAATGATCGCCGAGGGGCGGGCCCATCACGAGCCGGGCGAGCCACTGGAACAAGAGGGAATGCTGGAGCACGATCGGACCGGTCGAGCACGTGCCCGGCGGGCCGTAGCTCGACATCCGGAGCCCCACAATCGACACCAGGACGCCCGCCGCCACTCCGGCGAGCGGCCCGGCCACGCCGACGTCGAACAGCACCCGCCGGTCGGGGATGGGCGACCGCATCCGGATGATTGCCCCCAGGGTACCGAAAAAGAACGGGGCCGGGATGAAGAAGGGGAGGGTCGCGTCGATGTCGTGCCGGCGGGCGGCGAGATAGTGCCCCAGCTCGTGGGCCATCAGCACAAACAGGAGGGCGGCCGCGTAGGGGGCGCCGGTCGCCATCACCTGTAGAAACCGGGGCACGTAGGTCCCGGCGACCACCCGCCACTCGCCGAGCACCACGCGGGTGGCGGAATCGATGAGGAACCGGAACGGGAGGACCGCGAAGCCGGTCGGCTCGGGACTCGACAGGTCGGCGCCCGCGGCCAGGGCAGTGACGCCGGTCAGCCCGAGCAGTGCAAGGTTCGCCCACAGCCACACCCGCCAGCCCGGCGTCCCGCCCACTCGCAGCGTCGCGTACAGCCGGCCGTCCACGTCCCGCAGGCGGTACGAGCCCGGCGCGGCCTCCAGGACCCGGTGCAGCCGGGGCCGGTCCGCCGCGAACCGGTCCTCGATCCGACCGCGATAGATCATCCCCCGCCGCAGCGAATACGCCTGGAGCGTGGCGAACGGAGCGAGGTAATCAGCGAGGGTTTCATCGCTATCGGCTGGCATATTCAGATTCTATCTGCCCTCCGTTCACCTGACAAGCGGGGCACCGTCCCCGGCTGTTCCGCCGGTCATGGGAGGTTTACAGGTTCGCCCGTTCGTTGACAGGTGGGAGCGGTGCTGTTATAATTCCGCCCCCATTCTGGGTTTTCGACACGATAGAGGCAGGTTACGCCCCGCATGCTGAAAACGTTTCAAGGCGGCGTTCATCCGCCCGAAAAAAAGGAATTGGCCCGGGACCAGGCGATCGAGCCGTTCCCGGCCCCGCCTGAAGTCGTCCTGTACCTCTCCCAACACATCGGCGCCCCCGCCCAGCCAGCGGTCGACAAGGGCGACACGGTGAAGAAGGGGCAGCTTGTCGGCGAGGCGGCCGGGTTCGTCTCGGCCCCGGTCCACGCCTCGGTGTCGGGCACGGTCAAGGCGATCGAGCCCCGGCCCCATCCGCTCGGCGGGGACCGGCCGGCGGTCGTCATCGAGTCCGACGGCAAGGCCGAATGGGCGGAGGACGTGAACGACGAGCGCGACTGGTCGGGTATGTCGGCGAGCGACATCCGCGACGCGATCCAGGCGGCGGGCATCGTCGGGATGGGCGGCGCCACCTTCCCCACCCACGTCAAGCTCAGCCCGATGGAAGGCAAGCCGATCCGCGACCTGGTCATCAACTGCGCCGAGTGCGAGCCGTACCTGACCTGCGATTACCGGCAGATGATCGAGCAGACCGAGGAGATCGTCGCCGGGCTGCGAATCCTGATGAAGGCGACCGGGGCGGAGAACGGCTGGATCGCCATCGAGGCGAACAAGCCCGACGCGTTCGACCGGTTCGTCGCCGCCACCGAGGGCGACTCCGACATCACCGTCGAGATGCTCGAGGTGAAGTATCCGCAGGGGGCCGAGCATCAGATCACCGCCGCCCTGCTCGGCCGCGAGATTCCGTCCGGCGGCCTCCCGCTCGATATCGGCGTCATCTGCCAGAACACGGGGACGACGGTCGCCGTGTATGAGGCGCTCCGGTACAACCGTCCGCTCATCGAGCGGGTGGTGACGGTGACCGGCGAGGGCGTCGAGCGGCCGGGCAACCTCCGGGTGCCGCTGGGCACGCCGGTGGGCGCGATCCTCGATGCGGCCGGGCTCCGCGACGGGGTGAACAAGCTGGTCCTGGGCGGCCCGATGATGGGCCTGGCCCAGTACACGCCGGAGGTCGCCGTGACCAAGGGGACCTCGGGCATCCTGGCCCTGATCGACGCCGAGGTGTACGAGTGGCGGGCATGTATCCGGTGCGGGCGGTGTGTCGATGCCTGCCCCTGGCAGCTCGTCCCCTCGCACCTGAGCATCATCTGCGAGGCGAAGAACCTGGACGCGATCCAGGCGAGCGACATAATGGACTGCAAGGAATGCGGCTGCTGCACATACGTCTGTCCCTCCCGACGGCCCATCGTGCATCTGGTCAAGTATGGGAAGGGCGAACTGGCCCGGCTGCGGGCCGAAGAGGAGAACCGCAAGGCAGAGGGTTAACGTGTCACCACCGGCGAAGAAGAAATCGGCGAGCGAAGGCAGGGACGGTCAATTCGTCACCAGCGCCTCCCCCCACATCCGACACGGCGACGACATCTCGCGGGTGATGTGGTTGGTGGTGGTCGCCCTGCTCCCGGCCCTGTTTGCCGCGTGCTATTTCTTCCTGTGGGACGCGGTCCGCATCGTGCTCATCGGGGTGTTGACTGCGGTGGCGGCCGAGGCGGTCATCCAGAAACTGAGCAAGCAGAGGGTGACGGTGGGCGACGGGAGTGCGGTGGTGACCGGGCTGCTCGTCGCGTTCGTGATGCCCTCGAATGCGCCGTGGTTTGCCCCGCTGGTCGCGTCGCTGTTCGCGATTGCGGTGGTCAAGCAGGCGTTCGGTGGGCTGGGCTGCAACATCTGGAACCCGGCGCTGGCCGGGCGTGCGTTTGTGGTCGCCTGTTTCGGCGGACTGCTGGTGGGCGGCTGGCTGCCCTCGCCGGCCCAGCCCGACGCGGACCCGCCGGTCGAGGCCCGCCCGGCGAACTGGGTCGCCGTCCCCGAGGGGCGGCGGTTCGCCGACGACGAATACACCCGCGCCGACGCGGTCACCGGCGCCTCAGCCCTGAGCGCCCGCAAGGACTATCTCACCGCCATCCCCGAGTCCGAGGAACAGGACGTGCTGGAGCAGCAGCTCGGCGCCACCCCGCGCCAGACCTTGCGGATGGTACAGCGGGCGAACAACACGGGCCGGCTGGACATGCTCCTCGGGGCGCAGGTCGGGTCGGTGGGCGAGACCAGCGCCCTGGCCCTGCTCATCGGCGGTGCGCTCCTGCTGGCGACCAAGGTCATCCGCTGGCACATCCCGGTCGCGTTCATCGGCTCGGTCGCCCTGTTCGGCTGGCTGCTGCCGTTCCACGCCCCGGCTCTGGACGGGACCCAAGTCGCCTACGGCTGGGTGTGGGCCGGCGGGCAGCCGCTGTTCGAGGTTCTGGCCGGCGGGGTGATGCTCGGGGCGATCTTCATGGCGACCGACATGGTAACCAGCCCCATCACCCGCCGCGGCCAGCTCATTTTCGCCGTGGGGTGCGGCCTGATAACGGTCATCATCCGCCGGTACGGCGGCTATCCCGAGGGCGTCGCATACTCGATCCTGCTGATGAACACCGCCGTGCCGCTGATCGATTCGTACACCAAACCGCGTGTTTACGGGACGTAGCCATGGGCGAGCGTATCAAGTATCCGCTGGTAATCACCCTCATCTGCCTGGTATCGGCTGCCGGGCTGGCCCTGACCTTCGCCGCAACACGGGACCGGATCGCCGCCTCCCGGGAACAGGACCTCGTCCAGGGACTCCAGAAGGTGCTGCCCGAGCACGAGTCCCTCGCCGTGGAAGAGATGCCGGGCGACAAGGCCGTTTACGTCGCCTACAGCGGCCCGGACGAGACCGGCGACCGCGTCGGCTACGCGGCGGTGGGCGAGGCCCAGGGGTACGCAAGCACCATCCGGGTGCTGGTCGGGGTCCGGCCCGACCTGGAGATCGAGGCCATCACCGTCCTCGAGATGGCCGAGACGCCCGGCCTCGGAGAACAGGCCCGCGAGCGGCCTCCCACCAAGTCCATCTGGCAGGCCATCGGCGACCTGTTCCGCGACGCGGAACCGGAAGAACGGCCGGAACCGCCCTTCCAGGAGCAGTTCCGCGGGAAACGCCCCAACCAGCTCCGGCTTACCGACGAGCCCGACTCGGACGACGCGATCTCCCAGCTCACCGGGGCCACCATCACCTCGCGGGCCATCGTCGATGCCACCCGCCGGGCCATCGACCTCATCCGGGAGTACCGGGAACGGGAGTGACCATGTCCGACGAAAAGAGAGCCGACGCCCGGGAAGAGGAAGAACTGGAGCACGGGGCCGCCGGTCCTCGTGAGGAGAACGGCGTGGACGAAGCCGGGAGCACAGCCAACAACAGCAGCGAGCAGACCGCCGCAGAAAACGGGGCGACGGAGCGAGAGGTCCCGGAGCCGCAGGAACAGGCCGGGCCGGAAGAACAGCCGCAGGACGCGGATGACTTCCCTCAAGAGGAAGGCGAAGAGCCGCAGGGCGTTGAAGGGGAAGACGGAGCGGAAGAGGCGGACGAGGAAGGCCCCATCTCGGTCTCCGAGATGCCCCCCGAGGCGAAGGCCTACTGCAAGGCGGCGATCGAGGCCCTGCTGTGCAGCTCCTCCGAGCCGGTCACTACCGGCCGGCTGGCCCGGGCGATCTCGGACATCGAGATCGACGGTCGCGGAGTCCGCAGCTTGATCGGCGAACTGACCGACGAGTACGACGAGTCGCGCCGGGGCTTCCTCATCGAGGAGATCGCCGGCGGGTTCCGGATGGTCACCCGCCCCGAGTACGCCGCCTACGTCGGGAACCTGCTCGGCGGCTCGCGCAACGCCCGCAT
>PWKM01000301.1 GCA_003559755.1 Planctomycetota bacterium | reverse complement strand
GCGGCGGGACGGCGACGAGGTGCGGTTCAGCGTCCGGGACCACGGCCCGGGCGTCCGGCCGGGCGACGAGCGGCGGCTGTTCCAGCCGTTCCGGAAATCGGCCCGCGAGGCGGCGAGCACTGCCCCCGGCGTCGGGCTGGGACTCGCTCTCAGCCGCCGGCTCGCCCGCCAGATGGGCGGCGACCTGGAGCTCGACCGCTCGGTGGCCGACGGTGCCGGCTTCGTCCTCCGCCTCCCCGCCGAATAACCGTGGACCGAGCCGGCAACAGCGCCGACATCCATCCAGTTCGGTGAATGCGGTTCGGTATGGCGGGCGGGCTGCTGGTATCTCCGTGTTCCGCGTTTAGTTGCAGCAGGGGAGGCGTCTTGTCTGGTCGGGTTCATCCGCCAGTCATTTCGATCAGCAGCAGGATGCCCACGATCAATGCCGCTGCAAGCGCCACACCCAACCAGCGGGGCAAGTGCAGGATCTGGTCGAGTGTTACATCCCCGAAGTCCCCTTTCTTCAGGAGCCCGTCCCGAGCTTTCGGATAGATGGCGGCGAAGCACGCGGCCCCAAGGATCATGCCCATAACGCCGCCCAGCAGGGCGTCGAGCGAGCCTTGGCCCGCGGCACCCATCCCGGTGCCGGGACAATAGCCCAGCATGCCGAAGCCGACTCCAAAAATCAGCCCGCCGATCACCGTCCGCCCGACCGAGCCCGGCTTCTTGTGCAGGTTCGCCCAGCCCAGCGAGACCATCAGATGCACGCCCAGCATGCCGGTAAACACCGCGGTCAGCATGATCGTGACAACCGTCCAGTCGATGAGCAGAAGCTGGCCCAGGATGACCTCGTACCGCGTGACGCCCCCCTTCTGCAGCAGGAAGCCAAAGCAAATCCCGAACAGCAGGCCGAGCACTTGCTGGGTTCGCGGGCTGGAACGGATTCGTTCAATCAACCGGAGCCCTCCTACGCCAGTATGTAGTAGATGACGTGTGCCGTGGCGATGCCGCCGATGAAGAAGCAGAGGACGGCCACCCAACTGCTTACCACGAGTTGCAGGGTGCCGCTGATCCCGTGCCCACTGGTACAGCCGCCGGTCCATCGGGCACCGAACCCGATCAGCCAGCCACCGACCAGGGCGGTGATGATGCGGGCCGCCGGTGTATGCCCGAAGGCGCCCTCCCAGAGCGGCGGGACGAACTCCCACCGGAAATCGCCGGAGACGACCGCGCTGAGGACCGCTCCGATTAGAAGTCCGAGCACGAGCATCCATTGCCAGTCGATCGTCGGGGCGTACTCCCGGTAGTATGCCTTCTGCTCGGCGGCCGACCCGCGGGCCAGCTTCTCGAGCATCCCCGCGGTCCGGGCGTATGCGGTCGACACGCCCAGCGGATGGTCCGAGAGCAGGAACGCCAGCCAGCTCAGCAGGCCGATGCCGACCCCGACCAGATACGGCGACCAGCGGGCACGCTGGAACAGGCCCTCGCCGGGCTCGGCCTCGAGCTCGGTTTGGACGTATGGCTGGGCGTCGAATGCCTCGGCTGCGTGCGCCAGCACCGGCAGGAGCAGGATCATCATCGCCGCGGCGAACCACAACCACCGCCGCGTTTCCCGTGTGGGGTGGATCATCTTGGGTCCTCTCCTAGTCGGCGTCATCGCCCACCAGCGGGCAGCCGATCTTCCGGCAGGCGGCGAGCGATCCGAGCGTGTCGCCCACGTCCTCGAACCCGTTCATCTTCAGGAACGAGGCGGCAATGATCGCGCGGCGTCCACTGCCGCAGAACGTCGTCACCGGATTGCCCCGGGGGATATCGTCGAGCTTGTCGGGCAGATGGCCGAGGAACACGAACGTTGCTTCCTCCAGACGACGGCTCTGAAACTCGTTCTCCTTCCGCACATCCAGCAGGGTGAAGTCCTCGCCCTTGTCGATTTGCTCCCACAGCTCCGCAGGGGATACCCGGCCGATCCGGTCGAACTCGTGTCCGCTTGTTTCCCACCGATGCATCCCGCCCCGGAGCACGCAGCATACGTTGTCGTAATCCATGCGGATAAGAGACCGGACGGCGGTCTCGACCTGGGCGGGGTCCTCGGCGACGAGCCCGATCGGTCGGTCGTAGGAGAGGAAATAGCCGCCGTAGGCCGGGACCATGTCGAGCGGCAGTGCCAAGCTTCCCGGAACGAACGCGCCGGCGAATGCCTCGGGACTGCGGACATCGACCACCTGCATCCCGTCGTCGCGGGCCTCGGCGAACTCATCCGGATCGACCGGCGCGGGGACGGGCAGCCCGTCGAGCGGCGGGGCGCCGTTGAGGTTGAGTTCCTCCATTCGCCGGAAATACGGCGGATAATAATGGATCTCGTCGATTTTCCGCTGGATGAACGCGTGGCGGCCGTTGGTCTGGAGGGCCGGGTTGTGCCGGCGTTCATAGCCGAGCGTCGAGAACTCGCGGTCTGCCATCGCATCGCCACATACCGATCCGGCCCCGTGGGCGGGATACAGGATCACGTCGTCGCCCAACGGCAGGATCTTGTCGTGGATGCTGTCATACAGAAGCCCGGCCACCTCCTCGGCGCGGTCCGGGAAGAAGTCCGTCCGGCCCACGTCGCCCACGAACAGCGCGTCGCCGGTGAACACGGCGACGGGGTCCTCGCCAAACGACGTGTCCGCCAGCACCAGGGAAATGCTCTCGTCGGTGTGACCGGGGGTCTCGAGCACACTGAGCAGGACGCTCCCGAACTCGAACGTGTCGCCTTCGGAGACAGCGCTGCCGTACTCGAAGTCCAGGGCACCGCCGTGGTGGATGGCGGCTCCGGTACGCCGGGCGAGGTCACAGCTCCCGATCACATAGTCCTCGTTCCGATGCGTTTCGAAGATGCGTGTGATGCGGACATCTTCCCGGCGGGCGACATCGAGATAGATATCGACATCACGACGGGGATCGACCACAGTCGCCTCACCGCCATCTCCGATCACATAGGACAGGTGAGCCAGCCCGGGCGAAGCCACTTTCTCGATAAACATATGGTTCCTTTCCAATGGATCGGGTTCGACCGCGCCCCTTCCTCTGGCGAGTTGCATATGTCCTTGCCCCGTCGGTCGAACCAACAGGATTCGGTTCGGGCTGCAAGAGAGCTTGATTTCTAGTGACCATACCGTGCTCCGGCCGGGCTGTCTATCCATTTCATCCCGATTGCCCCGTGGGATTTGGAAGGGTTTGGTCGTGGCAGAACATACTACAGCACGAACTCAGTCCACCGCCGGGCTGCTGTGTTGGAGAGTCTGACCGTTGGGGGCTTTGGGGCAGGGGGGTGCAAAAGTCTGACACGGCCGCGTCATTCGCCCCACGAGGCCGGCGATTCGTTCCGCTCACACCCGGAGTACGGTAGCCGTCTGACCTGGCGGGCCGGATGCGGCTCTGGAGGTCGGCGGGGGCGTCTCGGCTCAGCCCAGGAGCCGTGCGATGAATAGGGTGCTCAGGCCGAGGTAGATCGTCACCCCGGTGATGTCAGTGATGGTGGTGAGGAACGGGCCGGTCATCATCGCGGGGTCCTTGCCGAGCTTTTTGATGACGAACGGGAGGCAGCCGCCGACGACGCCTGCGACGAGGACGTTGGAGCCGAGGGCCAGGCCGGCCAGCCCGGCCAGCCACAGGTTGCCCCGCCAGAAGAAGGCGATCGCGGCGAACAGGCCGCCCAGGGCCAGGCCGTTGCACAGGCCGATGAGGAGTTCCTTGCGAGCGGCCCGGAACAGGTCGCGGGGCCGGGCCTCGCCGAGTGCGATGCTGCGGATGGCGACCGAGAGGGCCTGTATGCCCACGTTCCCGCCCATGTCGGTGATCATCGGGAGGAACGCGGCGAGGATGGCGACCTGGGCGATGGTGGCCTCGAACCCGGTGATGACGGTCACCGCGCCGAGGTTGAGGAAGACGTTGATGGCCATCCAGGGGAGCCGGTGGCGAACGGCCTCGTTGGGCCGGGTGAGGAACGATTCTTCGCGGGTGCCGCCGACTGCGGCGAACTGTTCGGCGACGTTTTCGCTGAGGATGTCGATCGCGTCGTCGAAGGTGAGAACGCCGGCGACCCGTCGGTCGCGGGTGAGCACGGGGATCATCATCAACCGCCGGTCCTGGAGCAGTTGGGCGGCATCCACGGCGGGGTCGTCCACCTCGACGGCGACGACGTTCCGGTTCATCACGTCCGCCACGGCGGTCGCCCGCGGATAGTTCAGGAGGTCCCGCAAGCTGATGATGCCCGACAGGACGCCGGCCCGGTCAATCACATAGATATAGACGGGCCGTTCTGTCCGTTCCGAGGCCGCCATCAGGGCGTCGAGTGCCTCGCCCACGGTCCGGTGTTCCTCGATGGTGACGAAGCGTGGGGTCATCGCACTGCCTGCACTGTCCGCCGGATAGGCGGTCAGGTTCCGGATCTCCTCGAGCCAACGCTCGTCCAGATGCTTCCCTAGAGCTTCGCGGGCGGGTTCGGGCAGTACGCCGTAGATGTCGGCGGCGTTATCGGCCGGGACATTCCTGAATAGCCGTGCGGCCAGGGCGGGGTCGAGTTCGCCGATCATCTCGGCGGAGAGGATGAGCGGCAGGTGCCCGATGACGCGCCCTGCCTTTGCCGGTTCGATGGCCTGCACGATGCGGGCGACTCGGGCGGACGGGAATTCGGCGAGGACACGGGCGACGCGGGCGGAGGAAAGCTGTCCGGCGGCCTTGGCGGCACCGCTCGGGTCGTCGTTGTCCAGGGCTGCCCGCAGGTCGCCGGTCAACGCCTCGATAGCGTCCGGGTTCAGAAACATGGGCGGTCTCCTGCCTTGAGGGTACGGACGGATATTACGGGCTTATCCGGCACAATCCGGACCCGGCCATTGGCAGGGTGCAGAATGTGCCAGGCAATGTGCTCGGTTGAGTTGGACCGCCGGCGTCGCTAGCCCGCGACCTCGGTCAGCACGTCCTCGAGTATGTCTGCGACCCGGACCGCCTCGTCCTCGCTGAGGGTGAGCGGCGGCTGGAGCCGGACGACGTTGGCGAGCGCCCCGCCGACGCCGACGAGCATGCCCTTTTCAAGGCACCCTGTCCGCACCGCCTTCGCCTCGTCGCTGGCGGGGACTTTATCGGCGTCTTTGATCAGCTCGATCCCGATCATCAGCCCCTTGCCCCGGACGTCGCCGACCAGCGAGCAGTCTTCGGCGAACGCGCCCAGCCGGTCCATCAGGTACTGGCCGCGCTCGTGGGATTTGCCGGGCAGGTCCTCGTCGAGCATCACGTCGATGTTCGCCATCGCCGCGGCGCAGCTTATCGGGCTGCCGCCGAAGGTCGAGAGGTGGTCGCCGGGGGTGAACGCATCGGCGATCTCGGGGGTGGCGGTGAACGCGCTCACGGGGAATCCGTCGGCGATGCCCTTGGCCATGCACATGATGTCGGGGTCGATGCCGTAGTGTTCGATGGCGAACATCTTGCCGGTCCGGCCGAACCCGCTCTGGACCTCGTCGCAGATGAACAGCCCGCCGTCGCTGCGGATGATCTCGCAGGTGGCCTTCAAGTATTCGGGCGGCGGCACGATGATACCGCCTTCGCCCAGGACCGGCTCGGCGATGAACGCGGCGACCGGGTCGCCCGTCTGATACTTGAGGACGTGGTCGAGGAACTCGGCGCAGGCGACGCTGCACTCGGGGTACTCCAGCCCGAACGGGCAGCGATAGCAGTAGGGGGCGGGGGTGAAGGTGACGCCGGGCATGTAGGGGCTGGCCCCCTTCTTGCGGCCGCGGTTGCCGGTGATCGAGAGGGTGGCGTAGGTGCGGCCGTGGAAGCTCATGGTGAGGGCGACGACCTCGCGGCGGTTCGTGTGCTGCTTGGCGAGCCGCATCGCCCCCTCGAGCGCCTCGGCCCCGCTGTTGCCGAAGAACGTCTTCTGGAGCCGCCCGGGGGTGACCTCGGCCAGTTTGGCGGCGAGTTCGGCGGCACGCGGGTTGTAGTACACGTAGGTGCAGCAGTGGACCAGCTTCTCCATCTGCTCCTTCGCTGCGGCGAGCACCTTCGGGTGGCCGTGCCCGGCGTTGCACACGGCGATGCCGCTGAAGCAGTCGAGATAGTCCTTCCCGTCGGCCCCGGTCATCGTGCAGCCGTGTGCTTCATCGACCACGACCGGCTGGAACCCGGCGACCATCGAGGTGATCATGTACTTGTCATAAAGCTCCATCGCGTCCATCGTCCACCCTCCTAAATACTAGAAACATAATCGGCTTTTGCTCATGCCGCTTTTCGACTCAATCGCCACTGTTCCCGTGCGGGATTTCCGCAACAAAGCGATTCGCAAATCTCCGCTGTGTATCACGATCTGCGATCAATTGCGAAAGAAGGTATGTGTGGAAAAGATTGTCTTGCTGAATGCGCCGTTTTACCTCATCGGTGAGGCAACTGACAACGTAGATAGTTTTGAGGCGAGGGTTAAGTCCTTTCTCGTGGTCGAACGATTTCATTGCCGCACCAAGCCGCTCCAGGGCTCCGGCGGGGTCCTGGCCGGCTTTCACCTCAACGCTCAGGACTGGTACATTGTCTGCGTTGCGTAACGACACGTCCGGTTCACTGGCAAAAATGCAATGATACCCTTTTTCCAGCCGGAGGACCCGGATGTCTTCGATGTGGGAAAGGACAAGGTCCAATGGTACCGGCGTCTCGTTTGTGGATGTGTCGTCCCGCCAGACAACTTGGAGTATATGGGGGTGCAGGTGTCGGACAAGCATTTCTCGAATAGTGATCTCGCCTTGCATGCCGACGTCGTTGTTCCAAGACCCTTGTATCTGCGTACCCGCCTGTGCAAACAAAAAAGCTTGCAGGTCTTGTTTTGTGAGGTCTCGAATCCCGAAAAAAGACGACACGATGTTTGACAACAACTTGTTGATGGTCGTTATCAGTTCGATCGTAGTGTTTTCGTCGATTATCGGGACTTGTCCCTGTTCAATGTGGGCCAGATTTCCGCTGGCGATTCTTCCGAGCCCTTTTTGCGATATCATGGCCAGGCAGCGGTAGTATAAAACAAGCGATGGCTGCTCGGCGATTACTCGTGGGTGAGCGAAGCAAAGGATTGGTTCGATATCATTGCTTACGATCGCCTGATAGGCGTCCTCGTCGATTCCGAACGCTTCTCGTTTACACCATTTGAACGAATCTTTGAGCGGCAGCAGCTTTTGTACCTCGCTGCTGATCTGGAGAAAACCGAGCTCGCGCAGGCGCCGGACAAAAAAGCGCGAACGCAAGCTGTAATGTGCAAATTCCGGGGAACCGGCCAGTTGCTCCGCAAACGCTATCCACCCGTCAGTTGTTTTGCCAGACATAGACACATTTCCTTAGTTCGGAACGGCCGTGATCGCCCATCTGCTGGCTGCTATTGCCTTTCCCTTTGGCAAGCATCCAGATATGTTTGATCGAAAGGCCAAATGTTTCAGCAAAGTCCGACAGTATCAGGTCGACTGGTACTTTTTCGCCGGCATACCGAACGTTGTCGTTAACCATTACGATATGCCCCCCCCGCTTTAGCAATCTGGCAAGCTCGAATATGACAAAACAGGATTCGAAGAAGTAATTCTTAATCATCCTTATGATGTTGGGGTTATTGAGATTGCCTTTCCTCCTATGCCATTCGAGCGAGTCTAACACTTCGCTCAATGCTCTGTTTCCGCGATAGGTACGCATGACCCGGTCAAAATCGTCTGGACGTCCGAGCTCTGCATACAACGTTTTTAACTCGTTGATCTTGCCCTTGTTTTCGACCGTGCAACTGAGCATGCTCTGCCGAAGGTCCTTCACCTGCTCGTCATTGTAGCCGAGAAATATCAATTCCAGCGCATAGGTGCGTGTATAATCATATCGATTGCAATACGGCGGGGAGGTCACGACAAGATCAACAGAATCTTCTGGCTTCTGTGGAAGGATATGAAGGCAGGATCCCTGCTCAACATCAAGAGCGGGACGGTCACCATAAATGGGCAGGACCTCTTTTGTCGACAAGATGTCCTGTGCTATAACTCTCAGTTTCGCCACCAATGCGTCCCGAAATCCCAGTATTTCGGTCTTCTTGAAATCGCTTCTGATGTTTCGAGTCGGGCATCGGCAATCCCAGCGGAGATACTGACCGTCTTTTCTGGTATAGCTGATTTCCTCCAAGACGCTGAATGCTGCAAAACTCAGGAGCTTCCGGAGCGGTTCGTTATCTATGCTGCTGCGGCAATAGCCCAACCATTCAGCCAGCTCCCGTTCTGT
>PWKM01000042.1 GCA_003559755.1 Planctomycetota bacterium | reverse complement strand
GATTGTCAGGGCTTCAGTCTTTTTCGGTGAGTCTCAAGGCCCATACGGACGTCGGGTTGCGATAATCGCCCGTCACGAGGAGCAAGACATCGTGGCCGGGATCGTAAGCCATGTTGTAGTTCATCCCGCAACGGAACGGCAGGGTCGCGGTTTCGACCTGCGCCCAACTGTCCGATCCCAGGTCGTACAGCCAGGTCTCTGCCCGGCCCGCTGTCGCCCGGCCGCGATCATCGCGTTCGGTGACCCGGTCGACCATGACGACGGTCTTCCCGATCCCCGGGTGGAATGCCATCGGGTTGTGCTGGTCCTCCGGCGGGCGGTCGCCCGGGGTGGGCATCATCCCGTATTCGCCCGACTCGACGCGGTAAACGACCACGTCGTTGGCGTTCTGATTCGACCCGAATACGACGAGCGCTTTGTGCTTCGAATCGTAGACGGCGTTGGTATGCCAGCCAAACTGACCGCCCCGGACCACCTGTGTCCAACTGCGGGGCTCGCCTGCGAGCTCGAAAACCCCGTTGGGGCGATGGCCGATCACCACGTTGCGGTCGGTGTCGAATGCCGTACAGTAGGGGAAGAAGTGGACGGGTTCGCAATCGAGCGGGACCCATTCGTCTGTTTCAAACCGGAGCGTCCAAGTCGGATGTCTCTCGACATCGTGCCAGACGTGTTGCAGCGCGTTGGTGAACCGGCCGGGAACCATGTGCAGCGGGGCGCTGGCAACGATCAGTTCGTCCCGTACAGGGTCGTACTCAACGGCCCCGAAGGTATGCATTGTCCAGGGACGGTTGCCCTGCTCGCCGGCGACGGGCAGCCCCTGTTCGTTCACCCTGTAGGTGTGCCGGCCGTCCTCGGGATAGAGTTGGGTCCATTCGAGCCGGACCGGATCGAAGAAGAACGGCGTGTTCTTCCAGTCCTGACCGTGTGTATCGCTGCCGAAGAGCACGAGCCGGCCGCGTTTGGTATCGAACGCACTGCCGCCGTGAGACTGCCGCCTGAACTGGAGCGCGTCGCCCCTCTCCTGTTGGTGAATCAGAACCCATTGATTCAATTCGAGGTTCAGCAATTTCTGGTTCCTTTCAGGTCCTGTCGCTGCGCACGATGCCAGGCACCCCAGCAGACAAATACAGCAGATAGAACGCAAGCCGCGCATGGGTCGCCCTCCTTGTGTGTTTCCGGGTCATGTCAAGCGACGTGCCGGCCGCCCGGCCGCTCGGCTTTGGCTTTGCCCGTTTGGGCATGCCGTGGAACGGCGCGTCCTCGGTCGGCGGTGGTGAGCCGAACACGTCGAGAATCGCCAGAGGGTACTCGCCTTCGGACTCCCGGTCAAGAACCTCCCGGTCTGGACCGTGCGGGCCTACCGTACCCGGAATTCCACCACATTGCTGATGGGGCTGCGGTTGTCGGCGTCATCCCAACTGCGAATCCCGACGTACACCGTGCTGCCCGGCTCCAGGCCGGTCAACTCGTAAGACTGTTGCCTGCCCGGTTCGGGGGTCGGTTCGTCGGACACGTTGTTGCCCGCCGCCCAGGTCATGAACCGGTCGGGATCGTGCTCGAATTCCATGGTGAACTTGTCGTAGCCGAGATAGTCGACGAAGCGGCGGTCGCCGTACTTAATCTGGTAGGCGGCTGCCCGATCGGGCGCCGTCCAGGTGAGCCGGACCCGGCCGTCGCCCAGCGCGGTCGCCTCAAGGTCGGCCACGGCCTCCGGGGGCGTCGTGTCGGCTTTCGGGTTGTTCACCATCCACAGCAGCCGGAGGACCCCCGGGCAGTCCTGCGTCCAATACGTGCCGCCGACGCAACGCGCGACCTTGGCCAAGCTCTGTACGCCGCGCTGGAAGAACCGCTCCTCGCCGGTCCAGCGGTAGGCGACGGCCCACAGGTTCCACACCGGCCGGTCGTTATAGCCCCGCCAGGTGGGCGGTCGCAGTTCGTTCTTCTGATACAGCGGGAAGGTGTAGGGCAGCCCGTAGCTGTTTGGGCCGGTCGCCGGCGGGTCGGACTCTGTGAACCACGCCTCGTGGTAGAAGAACTCGATCGTGTTCATCAGCAGGTCGCCGAGCTGCTCGATGCGGGGATTCTCGCTGAGCCAATAGCGCCCGTCATGGCCGTCGGGATGGTGGAGCAGGTAATAGTAGAGGTTGTCCCAGACGATATGCCCGTCCATGAAGGGCTTGCAGGTGGCCCTCTCGGGGGTGGTGCGCTGGATGAGCGTGAATCCGCGGTCCCACTCGTGGCCGACGACCAGTTTCCCGTCGACGAGTTCGCGCGCTTCGAGCAGGTTGTCTCGGCCCTTGTCGGCCAGTTCCTGGAACGCGGGATCGTCGAGGAACTGGGACATCTCGACGAGTGTCCGCATGCCCCAGCCGAAGTAGCGGGTGTAGGTGGGCACGCTGTTTCGGGTGTTGTCCTTCCGGAAATCGGCCCAGGCCTCGATTGCCTCTCGAATCCGTTCGTCGCCCGTCTTGTAATAGTGCAGCACCAGCCCCCGCCAGTGCGGGTGCTCGTCTTCGAACACGACCTTCGAGGTGGTGATCGGCGCTCGTTCCATCTGGCACAGGTGGATGGAGTCGTCGCGGTGATGCCGCCAACTGTAGCGGTTGGTACAGACGTTGGCGGCGGAGAAGTCGTCGTAATGCTGGACGCTGAAGTCTGCGTTGTAGTGGAACCGCTGCTCGCCCTCGAGGTACATCTGGCCGGAGACCTGGGGGGCGCCCCGGCGCCGCAGGCCGTTGATCAGGGCGATCCGGGCGAAGTCGTGCTGGTTCAGCCCCCCGCCCGCGCCCCAGTAGTGATACCGCCAGATGCGGAACTGGGGACGAATGCGGTCCGTCATCCGCCGCCGCGTGTCATAATTATGTTCGAAGAACAGGTCGTGCTCCTCGTAGGTGCGGAGCTCGTCGGCATAGGTGACCCAGCGGTCGAGCCGCAGGGGGAATACGCCTGCTCGGTTGTAATGCTCGACCGGGGCCTTGGCGATGGGCCGATACTGGAACCGGTTCATCCGCTCGGCCATATCGGTCAGCGGCTGGTCGTGGAAGACGAGCAGCACCTCGGTGGTGGCGTGTGAGCCGAACCGGAAATAGTAGCCCGGCGGGTTATCCTTGGGCCAGGGGCCGATCCGGATCGCGTCGGGCTCGGCAGCGAGAGACTTCGGGAACCAGCCCATGGCGAACCGGATGCCGGCGGCCACCCCAGCTCCGTCCGGGCCGGCGGCGTCCAGCCAGAACAGGTCCGGCCCGAGCGAATCGGCATCGCCGGGCTCGACGACCGCCCGGTCTCCGCTCGTCACCGAGAACCCGACGGCTCCGCCCTTCTGCTCCGCCGTAAGACTGCCCGCCCGGCGCTTGGGGAACCCGTTGTTGCCCTGGAGCGCGACCACGGGCGCATCGACAGACACCGTCCCGTCGGGCGTCGCGACCGTCGCCTTCACCGGTTCGCCCGTTCCCAGCCCGAGGGAGATTTCGGCCCCGGTCGTTTTGGCGTGTTCGATCTGTTCTCTGCTGCCGTTGCGGAGCGTGTGGAAGAGGCGTACCTCGGGGCTGTTCCGGTAGAAATGCATCCGGACAGTCCATCCGAAGTGCCGATTGCCGTCCGCGTCGCGGTGTGCACCCTCGGCGCGGATGACCGCTCGAGCCGGGCCGTTCTCCTCGATAGTTACGGTGGCTTCGGGATCGTTGGCCGCCGAGAACTCGGCGCCGTCGGGGCCATAGCAGAGCAGGCCGGCGCTCCGGCCCGGCTCGATGATCGCGGTCCCGTTCACCGTCACCCGGTCGAGCAGGTTGAAGCCCGTCTTTCGAACGACTGCCCGAAGCGGGCCGGTGTCGATCTCGATGGTGTCGGCTCTTTCAACGGCGAGGTCATCCCCTTCGGACCGCCCGGTGCCGGCGACCACCGAATAGGCCGACGATGCCCCGCCCGGACCGAGAGCGGCACGGAAATCGGCGAGCGCCCACGCAACCGACCCGTCGGCGTGTGTGCGCAGCGTGCGGAACTGGTAGAGGTCGGACCCGCGGACAGCCAGCGCCGGCCGGCCGTCCGCCTCCTCGACAGCGCCCTCGGGGAACGGCAGACCGACGGTGGCCGGCACATCCGTACTCGCCACACCGTCAACGCCCACCCGCAGGGCCTGGTGAACCTCGAGCGGGACGGCGATCTCGCCCGCACCGCCGTTCAACACGGTCATCGCAAGCAGCAAAGAAAAAGCATGCATCGTTATGCCCTCCAGGAAGGAATCGATCAGATATGATTGCACCGCCGGGGGAGCCAATCCGCTCCAGCCGGCCGGCACCCCATCATGTCATGTCATACGCAACAATCTCGGCCAGCCCATTCTCGTGTTCGGCCCGGTCATCTGTTCGGCACTCGGACGAATTTCACCTCGGAAGGATCGGCCCGGGTCTCGACGTGATAGTCCCAGAAGAGGGCGGCGTAGCTGGCCGGGCTGTACTGCGGGGCGGCGAGGTGGTTGATCCGCTGCCGCTCGGTAGAGAGCGTCACCGGCTCCTCCCACGTTCCGTCCTTCCACCGCCGATAGCGGACCTCGTACTCCGGGTCCTGACCGTTTTCTTCGCCGTCCTCGTCGTCGTCCGGTTCGTCGATTCGCATCACGTAGAAGCAGTAAACCGCGTCGCCGCTGGCGGTAACGATGGCGCTGCCGACCCGCCCCTCGGCCAGGGTGTCTTTCGTCCAGTCGCCGTCCTTGCCGTGTAAGACCACCAGGTCGTCGGCCAGCACCTCATCGCCCCGATTGCTGTACCCGGCGCCCCGTGCGATGAACACTCGTTCGTTGCCGAGGGCGGTAACGGTGAGCAGGCCGCGCCCCAGGTCGGGCAGCCGTTCGGGCTCGAGCCATTTCTCGCCGTCGTGGACCTGCCATTGCCCGCCGCCGACGACGGCCACGCTGTCTTTGTACGGGACGATCATCGGCCCCACCACAACGGGGGTCGGCCAGAGCAGGACCCGCTTCGGCGGCTCCGGGGCGTCCGGCTCGCCCAGGTCGGCCAGGTCGGGCGAGTAGAACAGACGCTCCGGTTCCTCGGCGGCGTCCTTGCACGGTGCCCAGGTGTAGCCGTCGTCGTCGGAGTGGCGAGCGTGCGATCCGCCGAACCCGTCGGTCCACGACGCCCACAGACGACCGTTCTCCAGTTGGATGGCCCGGCACTGGGCCGGGCACTTGTACCCGTCCTGGTGGACGATGGCGAACCGGTCCTTGACCCACCGGTCGCCGAGGAAGGCGAGCCGATGGAGTGCGATGTCCTGGCCCTCATTGTACGAATCGCAGTTCGGAGTGCCCACGCCGAACGCGTTCCCGTAGCGGTCGGCGAAGTAGCCGGCCCGCATGTACCAGGGGAGAACGGTGTAGTCGCCGCCCTCCCGGTCGGGCGCCTCCCAGGTCTCGCCGCCGTCGAACGATGCGATGGCGATCAGCCCGCCGTTCGCCTCGCCGCGGCCCGCCATCACCACCAGCAGCCGGTCGTTGTCGTAGGCGATCACCGCCCGCCGGGCGTGCTGGAAGTACGTGGCGCCGGACCAGCCGAAGTGGGTGGGGCCGGGCATATGGCCCGCCCCGCTGGCGAGCGGGGCACCGCGGTTGATGACCACCGGGCCGAGCGGTTCGACCGGTTCCTCGTTGCGCTCGAGTTTGGCGGGGTCGCGCTCCAGCGGGGGAGTCTGATCGACAGGCCTGGCAAACGGTCGGGGTTCGCCTTCCATCTCGATGAGCGGGTACTCGGGCTCCGGCTCGGCCCCTTCGGCAACCAGGCGCACGTTGTCCAGATACAGGTCGGTCGGCGGCTCGCCGGAGGGCAGCCCGTTCAGGCGGATGTTGTAGCGGTGGACCCGGGTCAGGTCGAGCTCGGCCAGGCGGGCCAGCTCGGCCAGCGGTACGTCGCAAGTCACGGTTCGGTCGGCCGGGATTACGAAAACGGCGACCTCGGTCCGGATGCCGGTCGGCCGGTTCCGGACGCGGGGACCGGAGCCGTCGCGGACTCGGACTCCCACCTTGACCGGCTGCCCGACGGCGGTGACCTCGAACCGGAGCCGCTCGAAACCCGACCAGTCGGTGAGCCCGGCCCAGTCCTGTCGCCATAGCTGGGTCTCGCGCTGGAAGAAGTGGTCGTGTGCGTCGTAGATCGACTCGCGGGCGGGCCAGGGACCCGGGTGCTCCCGTTTGAGCTGGGCCGCGATGTAGTTCCACCGGGCCTCGGTCCACCGGCACCGCCAGGCGAACTGGCCCTGGGTGGCGTGTGTCCGCACCATCCACGACTGCGGCCAGTCCCGCGAGGACCGGCGGCTGATGACCATGAAACCGTCCGGCCCCACGTCCTCCAGCTTCTCGATCTCCGTGCCTCGCCAGCCGGGGGCCGGGCCCTCCGTATGCGGCTCGCCGAGGAACTCCCGCCGGTCCATCGCGATCGTGCCGTCCTGAAAGTCTTCCCACTCGAAACCGACCAGGACGCGAACGCCCTCTCCGGCCGATGCGAGGGAGCAGACCGCGATGATTCCCGCCACAAAGACAGCCCGAATCGCTCCAGACATATCTCCACCTCCTCTTCTCAAACCCAGAATACCCGCCGATGCAACCAGTATATCAAATAAATCTGTCAATCAAGCGTTCCGACCCGGAAAATGGGCGGTTGATTGTCTGAAGGCAAGTCGCCCCTCGCCCCTGCGCAGAGCACTGACAGTCGAACCGACCGCAGCTTGTTCCCGGCAACCTGCCGGTGCTCGTGTTGGCCCTCCGGCAAGAGCCGTCTCCGTCCCCCCAGCCCTCGGCATGATCGCCGTTGGATCGCTCGTTCTTCCTCCTGACTTGGAAGAGACGCCAGCCCCCGTTATAATCCGGCCGTACAACTGGACAGGGGAGAGGTTTATCAGGAGGCGGAAATGACAATTGAAGAGCTTGCCGCGGAACAGATGGAGACGCTCCGGGCGAATCCGTACCCCGGGCGGGGCATCGTCATCGGCCAGACGCCCGACGGGAAGAAGATGGTCCAGGTCTATTGGATCATGGGCCGCAGCCCGAACAGCCGGAACCGGGTGTTCGTCGAGGAAGGCGGCGAGGTCCGAACCGCTCCGTTCGACGCATCGAAGGTCGAGGACCCGTCGCTCATCATCTACCGCTGCGCTCGCTTGCTGAACCGGGCGCACATCGTGTCGAACGGCGATCAGACCGACACCATCTTCAAGGCCCTGTCGGGCGGCGGCTCGTTCGAGACCGCCCTCCGCAAACGTACGTTCGAGCCGGACGCACCCAATTACACCGCCCGGATCGCCGGCCTGGTCAACCTCGCCGACGAACGCAACGACTACCAACTGGCGATACTCAAGTCGATCGGAAACTGCCCGGACCGTCCGGCCCGCCAGTTCTTCGACTACCCGGCCGCGATCCCCGGGATCGGCCACCTCGTCTCGACCTACAGCGGCGACGGCAGCCCACTCCCGCCGTTCGAAGGCGAGCCGGCACCGATGCCAATCCTGAACGACATCGACGCCACCCGCGACCTGTATTGGGAAGCCCTGAACGACGAGAACAAGGTCTCGATGATGGTCAAGTTCATCGACCCCGAGACCGACGAGGTCGAGATTCGCATCGCCAACAAGAACCGGGCCTGACCGGCCGACGAGGCCCCCGGCCATGAGTTCCCCGAAATGGCGCTTGCCAACCGTCGGGGAATTGCTATGATGGTGGATAGAGAGCGGCGCGACCGCTCTCGGCAGGGGTGTTCGCCCCTGCGTGTCGCGGGGACGTACCGCGACGGGTGGCCGCCGGAAGCGTTCGGAGCGCCCGGACGCCGACCGGATCCCCACTCAGAAAGGAGGTGATCAATGATAGAATTGCGCAAGAGGTGGCTGGAAATCTAGCTGCCGACGGGCTTTTAGGAGTCCAGTCACAGGGCGGTCCGGAGAACCCGGGCCGCTCTTTTTTTTGTGGGACCCGTTCAAAGGGGAACCCGCCTCCCCTGATCGGCCCGACATCCCCGTCGTGCTCTCCCGCCGCCTCGTTCCCCGGTTCTCCCGTTCTCCATTTCCCCCATCTTACACCCGTCATGCCGGGTGGGCGGATGCGCGGGCAGGCGAGGAAGCGGCATGTGCGCATGAGAGCATGGGCGCAGGGGAGCACGGGAGCACGGGGGCATGGGCGCAGGGGAGCATGGGAGCATGGGAGAATGGGAGAATGTGCCCTCCATCCTCCTTCCCCGGTTCTCCCGTTCACCAATTCCCCCATCTTACACCCATCAATGCCGGCCGGCTGATGATTTAACGCAACATGCGGCTAAAAAGCGTTGCTTTTTCGCAACATACCG
>PWKM01000184.1 GCA_003559755.1 Planctomycetota bacterium | reverse complement strand
CGCTGGTCATCAGCCCGGTTTACGAGCTCGCCATGCTGGGTGATGCGCTGATCTTTAACGTGATCGAGTTCTGGACGGCGGACAGGCCGCTGGAGGCGGCGGTGACGACGACGGACGCGAACGGCAACAAAGTCGTCCTGGCTCCTGCCGAGAACGGGGCCGACGCTCTCCTCACCGTGTCGCGAGAAGGGCAGGTCGTGGGCGAAGTGCGGTTCGTCCGCGTCTCGGACAGCGTGCTCGAGGTCCGAGATGTTCAGGGCGATCTCTGGGGAAAGCTGGTTCGTGACGAGTGCGGCGACACGCTTTTGATGAGTGCGCAGGGCCAGACGATCCGGACGCTATCGAACGAGTCGATCGCCGTCCTGCACGGCGGGGAATTCTGATCCCCAATCCGACAGGCAGGGGCTTTCCGTTGTGCCCGTGAGGAAAGCCCGCACGCCGCGCCCATTGTCCACGGCAGACCCGATGCTCGGCAGGAACCCGGACTGTTCGATTCCAGCGGGCAGCCGGCTTGCCAACCCCTCTCCTCTGGGGCATAATAGACTCGGAAGAACCGCAGACGTTTGATCCGGCTCTCTGGCACCGGACAGACGTACGTGGATGCCGAACCCCCGGCCACATGTTGAGGAGAATGCGATGCGTTGGCCATCTCGCTTGTTCGTGTTGTTGCTCGCCGTCGGGATGCTCTGGGCGGGCGTGGGCCTTGCCGAGGAGCAGAACGATGTCGAGGTTCACTGGGGAACCGACCGCCTGGTCGAGTACCGCGTGGGCGAACTGCCGATCATCCTCGTCATCCCTCACGACGGTTCCCGCTCGCCGGGGGACATCCCCAATCGCACGCGGGGCATCCGGGGGGCCGACCGGCACGCGATGGCATACGGCCTGCGAGTGTATGAACTCCTGCACGAGCGGACCGGACGCCGCCCGCACCTGGTCATCTGCCACCTGCACCGCCGGAAGGTGGACGTCAACCGCGACGTCGATGAAGCGGCCCAGGGCAGCGAGGCGGCCGAACGGACCTGGAGCGAGTTCCACGGGTTCATCGAACAGGCGAAAGAGAAAGTGGCCGAGGCACACGAACACGGCCACCTGTTCGATCTGCACACGATGGGCCGGTCGGCGGCGGTCGAGATCGGCCACCTGCTCACCCGGGCGCGCCTGAACGCCGATGACGACGAGCTGAACACCGACGCGAACCGGCGGCGGACCTCGCTGCGGGCGCTGGTCGAACGGTCGCCGCTCGACCTGGCTGACCTGGTTCGCGGCCCGAAGAGCATAGGGGCGCTCCTCGAGGAGCGGGACATCCCGACCATCCCCAGCCCGGAACGGCCGGCACCGACCGGGGCGTTCTACAGCGGCGGCTACATCACCCAGCGGCACGGCTCGCACCGGGGCGGCACGGTGGATGCGACCCAGGTCGAGGGCAATCGTACCCGGCTGAACAATGCCGAGTACCGCGAGAAGTTCTCGCAGGCCCTCGCCGAATCGATCCTCGAATTCATGAAAGAGCACTATGACCTCGAAGTCCCCGAGCCGGCCGAGGTGCAGAGCTTCTTTCGGCCGTCCTGGGATGCACCCCTGCAGCCGGCCCCTATGTCGACGGGCTATTTGCCACGGCGTGCGGCAGCATGATGCCGCTTCCCCGCGCGGCGAACAGTGTGTTGGTAGATGTTCCAGATGCGGGAGACCCGGCCAACTGACGGTAGAACAAGAGCACGCGAAATGACCGGAATGGCGAAATTGTTGGCGATGTGTCTTGCGGCAGGGCTTGTTCTGGCGTCCATAGTCCTCCCGGCCCGGGCGGAGACGCCGCTGCACCGACCGGTCGAAGTCAATTTCGACGGAGTGTCGATTCAAAACGCGCTGGCGACGCTGGGCGAACGGGCTGGCGTTCGGTTCGAGTATGAAGCCGAACTGATGAAAGGGCAGTATTCGGTCACCCACAAGGCCGAGGATCAGGAGGCGGGCCGGGTTGCGATGCGGATACTTTATCCCCGCGGGCTGGAGCTCGGCGAGATACGCGGCAACCGGGTGACGGTCCTCAAACGGGACCCGTACGACGAGTTCCAACTCAAGCGCGAGGAGGTCTATGAGTTCGCACAAAAGCCGACGCTGAGGCGGGAGGGCGACGACGTGACCATCTCCTTCGAGACGGCGGGCTGGTGCGATGTGACCGTCGCCATCGAGGACGATCAGGGCGACATCATCCGCCATCTGGCGAGCGGGGTGCTCGGCCCGAACGCCCCCGAGCCGTTCGTGTGGAACTCGAAGGCGCAGACGCTGGTCTGGGACGGCAAGGATGACGCGGGTGTGTACGTTGATGACAAGGACACCGTGACCGTCCGCGTGTCTCTGGGTCTGAAGCCACAGTTCCAGCGGACGCTGTACTGGTCGCCGAAGAAGCGCCTGCATCAGGGCCAGGCCCGATGGGGCTTCGTAGGGACGCAGGCGGGGCTGCCGACACCTCGGATCGCCGCCGCGCCGGAGGGGGTGTACGTGTTCGAGGGGCGGGGGCTGGATCACCTGCGCCTGTTCAACCACGATGGGAACTACGTCCGCACGGTCTACCCGCCGCCCGCCGCCCGGCTCGAGGAAATCGTCGGGCTGACGTGGCACACGTTTCCGCAGGGCGACAGGCTTCCGTTGAAGCACGACATTCTCCAGACGACGCTCCTCACCTCGGGGCCGTCGGGCAAGGTCGAGATGGTGCCGTCGATGTTTGGGAACGCGGCGACGGCCCTCGCCGTGCGGAACGGCCGGGTCGCCCTCGTCCATCGGCGCTTGAACCGGCTGCACTCCGACGGCTCGTCGGGCGGTCTTCCGCTTGTCGGGCCGAAAACCAGCTTCGAGGTGACCCTGCGCCTGGACGGCATCGAGCAGAGGCGGTGGTGGGTCAGCCCGACCAGCGCCGCGTTCTGCCCCGATGGGAGGTGGCTCTACTGCACCGGCTACCTGTGGCGCCAGGGCCGCCATTCGGCCCGCATCCAGAAGGACAGCTTTCACGGGGTCATTCGAATCGACTTCGAACGGAACGGTGAGGCGGAAGTGTTCGTGGGGAGTATGGAGCCGCACGACAGCGGGACGGAGAACGGGCAGTTCCGCGACGCGACCTCTGTCGCCTGCGACAGTGCCGGTAGGGTGTATGTGTCGGACTACATGAACGACCGCATTCAGGTCTTTTCGCCGGAGGGCAATCACCTCAAGAATATCGAGGCGTTCAAGCCGGCCCTGGTCAGGATTCACCATCGCACGGGCGAGATATACGTTTTCTCGTGGATGTACGACCACTTCACGACGTTCGGCCACGACGATGCCCGACGGCGCGATGACCGGCTCGAGCCCATCGAGGTCCCGCCCCAACTGACCCGGCTTGGTCCGTTCGACGACCCGCGCCCGCGAGCAGTTTATCCCCTCCCGCTGCTCCAGCGCCGCGACCGCTACAGCCGCTACCGCGTCTGGGCCGGGCTCGAGTTCACGGCCGAACTCAATTCCTGGACCGACCCTCCGACCATTTGGCTCGTGCCGGGGGTACCCGCCACGAGAGAGCCGCAAGACGAGGTGCCATTCATCGGCCACGGGCAGGCGGGCTGGGAGGAGACGGGCATCCGGTTCTTCGCCGAGCAGGACGGGAAACTCGAAATTCGCAGCGACTTCGCCGACCAGGCCCGACGCGCAGTGCGGCGGCTTGTCCCACCCATGTTCGCACGGCAGCGCCTCTACGTGAACCCGGCAACCGGCCTCCTTTATGTCGCCGAAGGACAGACCACCCACTACAAAGCATTCAAAGACCTCCTCGTTATCGACCCTGCCACAGGCGGCATCCGGAAGGTCCGCTTGCCATTCGACGCGGAGGATATGGCGTTTGATACCCAAGGCCGGGTCTATCTCCGATCGCACGATCTGATTGTCCGATACGAGATGGATACGTGGCGGGAGGTCCCGTTCGACTACGGCGAGCGCCGCACGAACGTTGGAACCTCGGAAAGCCGCGACACCCGCCGCACCGACGTCCTCTCCGGCCTTCCCCTTTATAACCGTACCGGCTGGCACAAGGGCGGCATCGACGTGAACGTCGCGGGGGACATCATCGCCACGTGCTACCTGACCAAAGGCGACGCGGTTCCGCCACTCGCCCTCCGCATGGACCCCCGCCAGATCGACCGCGGCGACGCGAAACCTTACGTCCCCCAAATGTACCCGGGCCGGATGCGCTTTGCGGAACTGCACATCTGGAACAGGCACGGTCAACGGGTATACGACGACGTCCTGATGGGGCTGGCGAACACCTGCGGCGTCGGCATCGACCGGGACCGCAACGTCTACGTGATGGCTGCCCCGACGCGCGTCATCAACGGACAGCGGTATTTCAACCGTCTCTCCGGGACTCTCATGAAGTGCCGCCCACAGCAGGGACGCATCATCTCGAAGAACAGCCACCTGATACCATTCCCACTGGCCGACGCCGACGCGCCGGCGCGCCCCTACGACGTTATGAAGGGCGGGTCGCCCGGCTGGGTCGAGGGGGTCGACTGGTTGTACGGTGGTGTGGGGTACTTCGGGCATAACGCCGGCGGATGCGGGTGCTACAACTCACGGTTCGTCCTTGACTACTTCGCCAGGTCGTTTGCACCCGAGGTGCGCCGCTTCTGCGTCGCCGTGCTCGATTCCGCCGGGAACCTCGTTGTGAGGGTCGGCCAGTACGGCAACGTGGACGACGGAATGCCGCTCAACAGGAACGGCGGCCCCCCGAACCCACGGGCCATCGGCGGCGACGAGGTCGCCCTGTTTCATCCCGCCTACGTCGCAACCCACACCGACCATCGCCTGTTCATCGCCGACCCCGGCAACGCCCGCATCGTCAGCGTGAAGCTCGGTTACCACACGGAACGGCGGATCGAACTGAAGAACGTAAACCCAGTGGATGGGACTCAGTGAAGAATCAAGGCCGTTGTAATCTGCCGAATCCGCGCTAATATGTGTCCGTCGCCGACCGGGTGCGGATTGCCTGCAAGCTGGCGCTTTTCGTCGCACGGAAAAGGGAGGAGGAGGGCGGATGTATTGTTCAGAGTGCGGTAAGGACGTTGGCGAGGGCACACACTTTTGTCCCGGGTGCGGAACCGCTATGGCTGGGGCTCCCCCGCCGCTGCCGCAGTACGGCGGTGCGAGGAGCAATTGTGGGTTATGTGGCTTCATCACTGCGTTAATCGGACTTTTTTTGCCGGTGCCGTTTGTAGATATCCTTATTGCCGCGGCGGGTGTTATTCTGTCCGGCATCGGCATCAGCACCCGGAAATATCGGGGTCTTGCCATCGCGGGGCTGATCATCGGGATTGTGGCGGTGATCGGGAACATCTCGCTCGTGCTGACCCAGCCGGAGGTTTACACCGACGCCTGGGAACCCTGGGGCTTTTAGCCATCGGCCGGAGAGAGGTTGGACGGATGATGTTTGACGCTGTCTTTTTCGATTCCGGCGGGACGCTCTACGGGGCAACAGGCGGGCCTGACCCGTCGCCGCGCGAGGTCGCTAACGGCCTGGCGGACCGCGTCTTCGCCCTGATGCAGGGGATGGGCGTCGCGGTGGACGACCGAGAGCTCGCCGCTGCGATCGAGCGGGCCGAGGAGTCGTGCCGCCGACTGCACGGCGCGGGCGCGAATTACCTGCGGCTGATACGGGCCGTGGTGGACGATCTGGGCCTGCCGGTCGGCCCGGAGGTCGCCGCCTGCCTGGCCGATGCCTACGCCGGGCCGCGCTATGCCTCGTGGCTGTTCCCGGGCACGGTCGAGGCCGTGCGGAAACTGGACGAGGCGGGATACCGGATGGGGGTGATCGCGAACACCGAGTGGCCGGGTTTCTGTATGGACCGCGCGTTCGCAGGAGTCGGCCTGCTCGAGTTCTTCGGCATCCGGCTGTATTCCGGCGACCTCGGCGTCGAGAAGCCGGACGTCGCCATCTTCAGACACGCCGAGCGGCTCGCCGGGCTGGAAGGCGGGCGGCTGCTCTACGTGGGGAACGACCCGGAGAAAGACATCGCCGGGGCGACCGCGGCGGGATGGGCGACCGCCTATCGAAAGGTCGGGCCGGACGATTCCGCCGGGGCGGATTTCGAGTTCCTCCACATCGATGAACTGGCCGAGTACTGCCTCGCCGGCCCCGGACGTTGACCGGCCCCGCAATCGCGATACACTATCGCAGACCACCACGTCACAATGGACCCAAACAGGAGCCATCGTATGGACCGGAACAGCGAGCTCGGGATCGGGGTAATCGGTGCGGGGGGGCGCGGCAAGCTGGCCTGGGAAGCACACCAGCCCGACGAGGGCGTTCGCCTGGTCGCCGGATGTGACGTCGATGAAGACGCTCTCGGCCGGTTCCGGGGCCAGTTCGGCGAGGATGTGTTCACTACGACCGACTACCGGGCGCTCCTCGACCGGGGCGACGTCGACGCGGTGTTCGTGACCACCCCCGACTACCTCCACGAGGAGCACGCCGTCGCCGCGCTCGAGGCGGGCAGGGCGGTCTATCTCGAGAAGCCGATGGCGATCACCATCGCCGGCTGCGACCGCATCCTGCGGACGGCCTTCGAGAAGCAGGTCAAGCTCTACCTCGGCCACAACATGCGGCACATGTGGATTTGCCGGAAGATGAAGGAACTGGTCGATTCGGGCCGGATCGGCGAGCCGAAAGTCGGATGGTGCCGCCACTTCTGCGGATACGGCGGCGACGCCTATTTCAAGGACTGGCACGCCGAGCGACGGTACTCGACGGGCCTGCTGCTCCAGAAAGCGGCCCACGATATCGACATCCTCCACTGGCTGCTCGGCGCATACACCACCCGCGTGAACGCGATGGGCGGCCTCACCCTGTACGACCGGATAGAAGACCGGCGAACGCCGGACGACAAGCCGGACGTCTCGTGGCGGCTGGAGAACTGGCCGCCGCTCGAACAGACGGGGCTCAACCCGGTGATCGACGTCGAGGACGTGAGCATGATGCACATGCGGCTCGAAGCCGGCCGGTTTGCCGCCTATCAGCAGTGCCACTACACCCCCGACGGTTGGCGGAACTACACCATCATCGGCACGGAGGGGCGGATCGAGAACTTCGGTGACAGTCCCGGGGCGAGCGTGGTCCGACTGTGGAACCGGCGGACCAACTATAATCCCGACGGCGACGAGCAGTACCTGAACCCGCCGGTCTCGGGCGGGCACGGCGGGGGTGATCCGCGCATCGTCGCCGAGTTCGTCCGGTTCGTCCGCGAGGGGGGAACCATCGCCACGTCGCCCGTCGCCGCCCGACAGAGCGTCGCCGCCGGATGCATGGCGACCGAATCGATCCGCAGCGGCGGCGAACCGCGCGACGTCCCGCCGGTCGCCCCGGAACTCGCCGCACACTTCGACGCCCACGTCGAGACGACGACCACAGCCGACTGACCGCCCGCCGCTGCTCCGGCGGCATCGGCCGGACCGCGAGGGTTGAACCGGATGCGGGCGCAGGTATAATCTTGGCTTCTGAGACAGCATTCGTTCACATTTCGGAGTTGACAGATCATGGACAAAGTGCGAGTTGGTATCGTCGGATCGAAGTTCGCAGCGGATTTCCACTGCGATTCGTACAGCCGGAACGAGAAGGTCGAGATCGCGGCTGTCGCCGCCATCGACAACCTCGAGGAGTGCGCCGGGAAGTGGGGCATCCCGAAGACATACGAAGACTATAACGAGATGATGGACAAGGAGGACCTCGACCTGATCTCGGTCTGTGTCCCGAACTTCCTCCATCGCGATGTCGTCATCGCGTCGGCCGAGCACGGCATCGACGTGGTGACCGAGAAGCCGATGGCGACGAACGTCGCCGACTGCATCGAGATGATCGAGGCCTGTGACGAGGCGGGGGTGAAGCTGTTCTACGCCGAGGACTGGGTGCTGATGCCCGCCCTCGTCCGGGCGCTGGAGATTCGGGACAAGGGGGGCATCGGCGAGATGCTCTACCTGAAAGCCCGCGAGATTCACAACGGCTCGCACAGCCCGTTCGCCAAGAAGAAATCGACCTGTGGCGGCGGATGCCTCATCCACCTGGCGATGCATCCCATCGGATGGGCGATATACGCGATGGGCGAAGACAACCCGCCCGTCGAGGTGACCGCCAAGACGACCGGCGGGCTCGACCAGAATTACGTGCACAAGGAGTTCGAGGGCGAGGACTGGTCGCTCGGTGTCATCAAGTTCCAGGACGGCCGCTACGCCTTCGTCGAGGGCAACTACATCACGGTCGGCGGGATGGATGACATGGTCGAGCTGTACGGCAGCGAGGGCCGGATGATCATCGACCTCACCTTCAGCTCGCCCATCCGATGCTACTCGCGGGAAGGGATCGATTACGCCATCGAGAAGACCGACTTCACCCACGG
>PWKM01000158.1 GCA_003559755.1 Planctomycetota bacterium | reverse complement strand
CTCTAACAGAGTCGCACTCGTTACTGGAAGAATAGGTTGTATCGGGAGCAAAGACAGATGTTCAAGAACAAAGACGAGTCGGAGAAATTTCTCAAGGAAGTGGCCGACAAACTCACGGTCACCACTCATCAGCTCAGCGAGGCGGCCAAACGGCTCCAGCTCGCAGAACTGACCTATAAGCAGTACCTCATGCGGCTGCGACAGCTCGAGGAGCAGATGCGCGGTCTGACCGATATGCTCCGTTCTCAGGACAAGCCCCGGCGGGCGCCGAAAACAAACCCGGCGTTCTGTGATCCCCCGGATGAGAGCAAGGACGAGCCGAAGAGGTTGCGGTACGCCGATTACATCGAGTTCTCGAACTACACCGAACTGCGGAAGTTCGAAAAGATGGACAAGATCACCCGGGACGATCTCGCAGAATGCGACACCGATGAATTGATGCGACAACTGCTCGAGGGCAGCCCGCCCGGGAAAACCTGACCCGCTCTCCCCAATATCCGTTCAAGCTCGGGGCCGGCATTGTCGATATGGACAATGTCGGCCTTGCTTTGCGCCCTTTCCCTGTAAGAACGTCCGGCAGCCCGTATTGGGAGGTACGTCTTGCCCGCCCGGTCAAGCCAGATCGCACGGCGTGCCCTCCGCCTGCTGGTGGGGACGTTGGGCTGCCGAGCACTGGGCTTTGCCCGGATGCTCCTGATGGCCTTCTACTTCGGGGGGCGGGGCGCGACCGATATCTTCTTCGTCGCATACCTCATCCCCAACCTCTTCCGTAGGGCGCTGGGCGAAGAGGTGGTCGAGAGCGCCTTCCTGCCCGTCTTCCGCTCGATGCTGACCAGGGGAGAGAGGCCCGCCGCATGGCGGACCGCACTGGTCGTCCTGAAGTGGTTCATCGTGCTGCTCCTGGCCGGCTCCCTGCTGTGTTTCATCTTTGCACCGCAGCTCGTCACCTGGATTCTGGCCCCCGGTTTCGACGCGGAGATGGCGTCGGAAGCGATCTGGCTCGGCCGCCTGATGGTCCCGTTTATGATCGTCATCGGGCTTGCCGCCTTCACCGGCGCTCTGCTGCTGGCACACGATCGACCGCTCAGCTACAGTCTATGCCCGATCTTGTTCAATGTGGGATGGATCGGCGGGATGGTCCTGTTTCATCGGTCGCTGGGCACGACGAGCTTGGCCGTCGGGGTGTTGGCGGGCGGCGTGTTGTATCTGGCGGCGACCCTGGTGGGGCTGGCTGTCGCCGGGCGTCAGGGTGCGTTGTCGGTGGAGATCGCCGGCCCGGTTGGCTGGCGGGACGGTTATGCCCGGGCCGCGTTCCGGGCGGCCGTCCCGGTCGGACTGGCTGCGGTAATCGCCCGGGCCGCAGGGGCCGTCGACTGCGCGGTCGCCAGCACGCTGCCGGAGGGAGCGGTCTCCGCATTGCGATACGCATTGCCGCTCATCCTGCTCCCGTTCGCCCTGTTCGGTCTGTCCGTCGGCCGTGCGGCGCTGGTCCCGCTGAGCGAGTACGCCAGCCAGGGGGACCTGGACCGGTTCGAGTCGGCCACCGGCCAGGCCATCCATCTCGGGCTGCTCGTGCTCGTTCCTCTGTCCGTGGGCACTGTCCTGCTTGCCGGTCCGCTCGCCGGGGTGTTCCAGAGCGGGCAGTTCCAGGAGGCCGAGGCACGGCTGCTCACCGTCGCCGTCGCCTATTATGCCCTGTCGCTGGTGGGGATGGGGTTCGTGAGCATCTTCTCGCGTGCGATGTATGCACTCAAGGATACCTGGACGCCGCTCAAGGTGTCGGCAGTCGCCCTGTTTGTCAACGCCGTATTGAGCATCCTGCTCGCCCGAACCCGGCTGGCGCACGGCGGGATCGCCGGGGCGACCGCCATTGCGATGACCCTCCAGGCCGTGCTCCTGTTCCGGGTGCTGAAAAAGGTGCTTCGGCAGAACGGCGCCGACATCGGATTCGGCGACGCTTGGCGCTCTGCGATCCGGATTGCCATCGGAACGGTGGCGATGGTCGGGCCGACATGGGCGGCGCTGGCCGGGTTCGACGCCCTGATCGCCTCCCCGCACCTCGTTGTTCGACTCCTGCGGGTGGCCGTGCCCGCGCTGGCGGGGGGCGTCGCTTACGGGCTGGTCATGCTGATTCTGGACCGCAAGGGGTTACAGGCCCTCATCCGGGCCTGAGTCGCTGCTCGTCTCGCCGTCCGGATCGGTCGACGGCGCCTCGGTGATCCCGACCGTCAGGTGGAGGACAAACCGTCGATATGCGCCCCAGGCCGGCCCGCTGAGGCAATACAGACCGAACCCCGCCAGCAGAATGTATTCGTAGTATTGGGCCATTGCAAGAAAGGCCAGTACGACGAGCACGACGACCACCAGGTAACGGAACGAGCCGCGTTCCTTGAACAGGTGGTTGGCCAGATGGATGTAGGGGAAGTAAGAGACCATCAGGCCCGCCAGAATCACGGTGACGAAAGGCAGCAGAGCCGCCGGGAGGGTGAGTGGCATACCGAGACTGGAGTCAACAAGGAGCATCGAGGCCAGCAGACCGCCGGCCGCGGGTGTGGGCAGGCCCTGGAAATATTGATGGCCCTTGTGGTCGGGCTTGGACTGGACGTTGAATCGGGCCAAGCGCAGCGCGGCGCAAATGATGAACAGCGCGGCGCATACCCAGGCATACCGGTCACGCTGGAACAGGTCCTTGTTCAGGGCGGTCAGAAAGACCAGATAGGCGGGTGCCAGCCCGAAGCTGACCATGTCACACAGCGAATCGAGCTGGGCTCCGAACTCGCTGGTGAGGTTCGCCATCCGGGCGATCTTCCCGTCCACCGCGTCGAACACCATTGCGGCGAGAATGAACAGCGAGGCGAGAGCGAAGGCGTCCAGCCCGCGCCAGCGGAGCGTCTCCGCCAGCTCGAGCTCGCCGTAGGTGGCGATGCCGATGGCTGCGAACCCGCAGACCAGGTTGGCCAGGGTGACCAGTGAGGGGAGTATCCAGATGCGCGATCTCATCGGTGCCTCGGGGGGCTGCTCGGGCGATATGTTATCGGGCTGGTTACCGATCTTCCCGTTCGTCCTCGTCGGGCGCTTCGGAGTCCGGCTCCTCGGGCTCTGTGGATTCCGCGTCCGAGTCATCGGGCTCCTCCGATTCCGGCTCCGGCTCGTCGGGCGCTTCCTCTGTCCGGTCTTCGCCGGGCGACGAGTCGCTATCATCCGTCGAGCAGGCGCCGGCGTCGTCCGATTCGTCCGATTCCTCTTTCGCCGACTGGGCGTCCAGCTTGATCTCGTCGTCGCCGGCCTCTTCGCCGGGCTTCAGCTCGACCAGCGCCTCCTCGTCCTCGTCCTGTTCCGGCTCGTCCGGCTCCTCTTTTTCCTTCCTGGCGGGCGAACCCAGGTTCCCCAGGACTGTCCGGCCCGCCTTGACGTGGGCGCCGGTCTTCAGCTTGGGCTCGAACGGGGCCGACTTGGGGATGAACAGCTCCACCCGGGACCCGAACTTGATCATGCCGAACTGCTGCCCGCGCTCGACGTCGTCGCCCTCCTTCAGCTCGCAGACGATGCGCCGGGCCACCCGGCCGGCGATCTGTTTCACCCCGACTTTGACATCGGTCCCCGCGGCGTCCGTCAGCCCGATGAAATTCGACTCGTTCCGGGCGGAGGCCTCGTTCGCCTTGGTCAGGGCGTTGAAGAACTGCCCCCTGGTGTAGGTTATCTCCTCGACGCGACCGGAGCACGGCATGCGATTGATGTGGCAGTCGAAAATGGACAGGAAGATGCCGATGCGGATGCATTCTTCGCCGATGAACTCGGGACCTTCGACGTCGGCGATGTCGAAGATGACCCCGTCCGCCGGAGCAACCAGCCGATGTTCGCCCCGCGGTATGATCCGCCTGGGATCACGAAAGAACGAAAGCACCCAGACGAAGGGGAGGGCAGTCAGGATGATTATCAGCAGAGTGAGGGTGAACGAGCTGAGCAGCACGATGGCCAGGACAGCGGCCAGGACGAAGAAGCCGGCAGACAGGCCGCCGAACAGTTGCAGCTCTCGCCGTCCATACCCGGTGAATCTCAATGTCATCTGCTCCTCACGGTTCCTGTAGCGATAATGGGGCGATTATAGTCCGGAGTTCCGTACCGTGCAAGCGGTCATCAGGTCCCCAACTGCCAGCTCTCGAGGTACTCTTTCTGCTCGTCGGTCAACTGATCGATCTCGATCCCCATCGACTCCAGCTTCAGGCGTGCGATCTCCTTGTCGATGTGTTCGGGCACGGGATAGACCTGCTTGTCGAGGTCCTCGTGGTTGGCCTGGACGAACTCGGCACAGAGCGCCTGGTTGGCGAAACTCATGTCCATCACCGACGGGGGGTGCCCCTCGGCCAGTGCGAGGTTCACCAGGCGGCCCTCGGCGAGCAGGGTGATCCGCCGGCCGTCCTCCAGCGTATGTTGGGTGACCAGCGGGCGGACTTCCTCCTTGCTGGTGGTCAGCTTCTCCAGCCCGTCCTTGTCGATCTCGATGTCGAAATGACCCGCGTTGCACACGATGGCGCCGTCTTTCATCAGCCGGAAATGCTCCTCGCGGATCACGTGGCAGTCGCCGGTGAGCGTGCAGAAGATGTCGCCGATCTCCGACGCCCGGGCGAGCGGCATCACCGAATACCCGTCCATGACCGCCTGGATCGCCCTGATCGGATCGACCTCGCAGACGACCACGTGGGCGCCCGCCCCGTCCGCCCGGGTGGCGAACCCGCGCCCGCACCAGCCGTAGCCGCAGACGACCACGGTCTTGCCGGCGATCAGGATGTTCGTGCCCCGGATGATCCCGTCGAGAGTGCTCTGCCCGGTCCCGTATCGGTTGTCGAAGAAATGCTTGGTGTCGGCGTCATTCACCGCGATGACGGGGAACGCGAGCACGCCGGCCGCCGCCATCGAACGGAGCCGGATGACCCCGGTCGTCGTCTCTTCGGTACTGCCGATGATGTCGGGAATCTGGTCGCGGCGCTCCTTGTGGAGGGTCGAGACCAGGTCGGCTCCGTCGTCCATGGTAATCTGCGGCCGGGCATCCAGACAGGCGTAGATGTGCTTGTAGTAAGTGTCGTTGTCCTCGCCCTTGACCGCGAACACGGGAATCTCGTGGTTGCGGACCAGTGCGGCGGCGACATCGTCCTGGGTGCTCAGCGGGTTGGACGCACACAGATAGACGTCCGCGCCGCCGGCCTTGAGGGCGATGACCAGGTTGGCGGTCTCCGTGGTCACGTGCAGACAGGCGGCGAGCGTCACCCCATCGAGCGGTTTTTCTCGGGCGAACCGTTCGCCGATGCTCCGAAGAACGGGCATCTGGCTTCCGGCCCACTCGATGCGAAGCTCTCCGGCGTCGGCCAGCGAAAGGTCTTTCACGTCGTAGTTCATCAGCGTCTCCTTGGTTGCTGCGTGTTGTCGTGTTCAGGCAATGCCGGCGGCTTCCCGGAAGTCATCGACGCGGTCGGTCCGCTCCCAGGTGAAGCCCGGTTCCGCCCGACCGAAATGGCCGTGCCGGGCCGTCCGCTTGAAAATGGGCCGACGGAGCTTCAGGTAATCGATCATCGACTTCGGCCGCAGGTCGAACAGGTCCTCGACGATCTCGACCAGCCGCGAGTCCTCGACCTGCCCGGTCCCGGACGTGTTGACCAGGACCGAGATCGGGGTGCCCAGCCCGATGGCGTAGGACAGTTGGACTTCGCATTCGGTGGCGAGCTCGGCGGCGACGATGTTCTTCGCCACGTGCCGGGCCATGTAGCTGGCGGTCCGATCGACCTTCGTCGGGTCCTTGCCCGAGAAGGCCCCGCCGCCGTGCGCCCCGCGCCCGCCGTATGTATCGACGATGATCTTGCGCCCGGTCAGACCACAGTCGCCCTGGGGGCCGCCAATGACGAATCGGCCGGTGGGGTTGATGTGAAAAAACGTCTTCTCGTCGAGCAGTTCGGTGGGGACGGCCTGCGGCACGATGTCCTCGATGACCGTCTTCCGGATGGTATCGTAGGATACGTTCGGCGTGTGCTGGGTGGCGACGACGATGGTATGGATGCGTCGGGGCACGTTGTCGTGGTATTCGATGGTGACCTGTGACTTGCCGTCGGGCCGGAGCCAATCGACCACTCCGTCCAACCGGAACCGGGCGAGCTGCTCGCAGATGCGATGAGCCAGGTGGATCGGCATCGGCATCAGCTCGGGGGTCTCGTTGCAGGCATATCCGAACATCATCCCCTGATCGCCGGCCCCCTGCTCGGCGTGCAGCCCCTCGCCCTCGGTCACCCCCTGCGAGATGTCCTCCGATTGCTTGTCGATGGAGGTGACCACGCCGCAGGTCTCCCAGTCGAAGCCCATCGATGCGTCGGTATAGCCGATCTCGTGTATGGTATCCCGGGCGACCTGGGGGATATCGACGTAGCAGTCGGTCGTGATCTCGCCGGCGATGAATGCCAGGCCGGTGGTCACAAGCGTCTCGCAGGCGACGCGGCCGTAGGGGTCTTGCTCCATAATCGCGTCCAGGACCGAGTCCGAAATCTGGTCCGCCACCTTGTCCGGGTGTCCCATCGTGACCGATTCCGACGTAAATAAGTGCTTACTCATCCATCCGTCTCCTTATCCAGTGTGTCGCTGTAAACTCGATCTCTCGCATGATCCAGTATCGGCCGGATTGCATGATAGTTCCGCTCGGTCGCACCCTTGGCCCCGAGCACCAGCTTGCGGGCTTCCCGGCCGAGTTCATCCCGCCGTTCGGGCGACTCGATCAGCCGGTCCAGCACGGTGTACAACTCGTCTGCGTCCTTGACCTCGACGATGGCCTGTCCGGCGGCGAGCAGGTCCACCGTCCGGCGGAAGTTCCAGGTATGCGGGCCGACGACGACCGGCTTGCCCAGTGCGGCCGGCTCGATCATATTCTGGCCGCCGTGCTCGATCAAGCTGCCGCCCACGAACACCACGGTCGCCACCGCGTACAGCGTCGCCAGCTCGCCGGTCGTATCGACCAGGATCACGTGCCGCTCCCGGTCAAAATCGGCCGGCGCATCGCCCCGGTCGATCGCCGTCTTGCGAACGGGCGCCAGCCCGGCCTCGCGGATCAGCCGCTCGACCTCGTCGGCTCGCTCGCGATGGCGAGGCACCAGGACGAGCCGAAGGCCCGACCCGGCGTTCCGTTTCGCATAGGCGACGAGCGCCTCGTCCTCGCCGGGATGCGTGCAACCGCCCAGCAGAACCACGTCGTCCGCCGACAGCTTCAGGGCGTCGCGGTAGCCCTCGACGACGCCCGGGGCCACCTCGGTGGCGACGGTGTCGTACTTCATCGTGCCCGCCACAGTGAGCCGGTCGGGCGGTACGCCCAGGCGCTCGAACCGCTCGGCGTATTCCTCGTCCTGCACGGCCACGTGGTCGGGGGCTGTGAACATCCGCCTGGCTACCGGCCCCAGCCGACGATACCCACGGGCGGACGTCTCGGTCATCCGACCGTTGACCACGACGATGGGGATGTCAGAACGCTTCCCGCAGGCGAGAAAGTTCGGCCAGAGCTCCAGCTCGACCAGGATGACGGCCGACGGCTTGATCCTGCCCAACACTTTACGAACTATCGGCGAAAAATCAAGCGGATAGTAAAACACCGTGCGGCCGGGGAACTGCTTCCGTGCCGTCTCCATCCCGGTGTTGGTATTGGTCGAAAGGACCACGTCGGCCTCGGGGTAGGTCTTCTCGATCAGGGGGACCAGCGTCCGGACCAGCATCACCTCGCCCACCGAGGCACAGTGGACCCAGATGCGGAAGCCCGGCTCGAGGGCGGGCACCCCGCCGAACCGCTCGCCCCAGCCGGCGCGGAACCGCTCGCTGGTCAATGTCTTGTACACGGCATAGGGGAGGCCGAGCAGGAAGATGAGGAGGTAAACGCAATCGAGCAGAAGGGTCAACGGCGTCCCGCTTCTCCCAGGATCGTTCTTGATCAGTCGCCTCGGACGGGTTCGGTGTTGGGCAGCGACAGCTTCTCACGCAGGTATTCGGCGAACCCCGGGCCGAGTTCCTCGTCGGCCAGGGCAAAGTCTGCAAACGCCCGGAAATAGCTGGCGAAATTGCCGATGTCACACCGGCGCTCGCCGTGGGCCAGCTTGACCCCCAGCACCCTGCGGCCCCGCTGCAGGAGCAGCCGGATGGCGTCGGTCAACTGGATTTCGCCGTTCTTGCCCGGCTCGGTCGCGTCGATGGCGTCGAATATCTCGGGGGGCAGCACGTATCTGGCCGCGATGGCCAGGCGGCTGGGGGCCGACTCCGGCGGCGGCTTCTCGATCAGGTCCTCGACCTCGAACACGTCGCTCACCGGGGCGCCGTCGGCCGGTTTCGCCACTCCGTATCGGCTCACCGAATCCTCGGGCACCTCCTGGAACGCGATCACGCACCCGCCGGCCGTCCGGTGGTAGGCGTCCATCAGCCGCTGCACCAGCGGCGGG
>PWKM01000270.1 GCA_003559755.1 Planctomycetota bacterium | reverse complement strand
CGTTTTTTTTACTCTAAGGAGGAAAGTAGATGGTCAAAGTCAATCCCGAAGAATGCGTAGGATGTGAGAACTGTGTCGAGGTTTGCCCCGTCGAAGCAATTTCGATGGAAGACGACGTCGCTGTCATCGACCAGGCCACCTGCACCGAGTGCGGCGCCTGCATATCCGAGTGTCCTGTCGATGCCATCAATGAGGAGTAAGTGTGGCCCGCCGGCCATCGACAAAGGAGCAACTCCGAAAGCTTAAGAAGCTTATTCGTGGCCGCAAGAAGGCGCTCATACTCCTGCAGGACAACCCGGACCCGGACGCTATCGCCAGTGCAAGCGCCCTGCGGTTCCTGCTGAAGGAGATCGCCGGATGTGAGACGACCATTGCCCACTCCGGCATCGTTGGCCGTTCCGAAAACCGGAGGATGCTCAAATACCTCGGGCTCAACATGCGCAATGCCGACGAGCTCGAGTTGGAACAGTACGACCTGGTCGCAATGGTCGATACCCAGCCGGTCTTCGGAAATAACCCGGTGGACGACGAGCAGCAGGTCGATGTGGTCATCGACCACCACGAGTGGGCGGGCAGTCCGAGCCGGGTCGCGTTCTCCGACATTCGCGCCCACTACGGAGCCGCCTCGACCATCGTCGCCGAGTACCTCTTCGAGGCGGGCCTCGAACCGCCCATCCCCCTGGCAACGGCCCTGCTCTACGGCATCCAATCCGACACACAGGAGTTCGGCCGGGCGACATCCGACGCAGACATCGCTGTGTTCACCCGGCTGTACCCGCAGGCAAACAAGCGGTATCTATCGCACATCGAGAACACACAGGAACCGCGCGAGTATTTCACCGCCGTCTCCCGTGGGCTGCACGACGCCCGAACGTATCAGAACATCGCGATCTGCTGGCTCGGCCGGACAATCAACCCGGACATGACCGGGGAAGTGGCTGACTTGCTGATGCGCCTCGAGGGTGCGGACTGGATACTCTGCGGAGGGCTGTTCCGAGGCGTCCTCTATCTGTCCTTACGGACCACCCAGCGGGACAGCGACGCCAGCAGCGTAGCCAAAGAGATCGTCGCCGACATGGGGACCGCCGGGGGACACGAGATGCTGGCGGGCGGCCAGATCACGGTGCCCCGAAACAGTTTCAAGAAGGCGGACAAGCTGCGCAAGCAGGTCGAGCGGAACTTCCTCAGACACTTCGACATCGATCCCAGGTGCCGCCGGCTGCTCGTCTCAAGAGCAACAGAACGACATCACGAGAAGACGCCCTGACCGAGTCTGCCCGGCAGTCCGGCTCGTCGCTCCATCGGTGCTTGAACGGTCAAACGGTCAGCCCGTGGCGACGGTGAAGACCTCGAGAGCGGCGGCCACCTCGCCCATCGAGTCCATAATCGGCACGAAATACTGGATCGTCATGTTGCCGTCAACTTCCTTCGCCGGTTGACTGCATCCCCGTTCGATCAATTGGCGAGCACGGGGATTATTTCGGCGGGTCTTCCACGCGGTCTTCTCCTCGAGAAAAACGCGCTTGAGCTCGCGCGTCATCTCCGGCGGCTCATAGCCGCGGTTCGCCGGCTTCGAGGCCCCCTCCGGCGAGCCGTGCATTCCGAACAGCAGAGCTTCTCCGGATTCGGGGACGTCGGGCCGCTGCCGCCACAGGGTTGCCGAACACGGGACGCGGCTCAGCCGTTCCAGCCGGAACAGGTGCTTCTTGATCGGCACGGTGACCTCGGCGTCGTAGTTCAGGTCGTCGCCGCGCATGAATGTCTGCGACTCGGGTGTGTACACATTGCGGCACGCGTCGCCCTCGATGAACATCTGGCCGACGCGGGCGACCTCTGCCAGTTCTGACTTGATCTCGTCCAACGTCAACTTCGTGCTTCGTTTTGCGGTCATCTTATCGCCCCTTCAGTGGTCAGGTTCGTTATCTATGTGTCGTGCGGCCCGAGCAGGCCGTCGGGGCCGACGCCGTACGCCGGCCCCATTGGCCGCTCGACCTCACTTATGCTCCTCGGCCAGTTCCTCGGCCTGGGCCAGGACAGCCCGCAACTGGTCGGACGTGAACTTCTTCCAGCCGACGTTCGGCGGCTCTTCCGTCGCGAAGTCCGCACCGACCCAGTCCTTCGGCTCTTTCTTATCCACGTAATCCGGCTTCTTTATCAGCCAGGAATCGCGCGTGATGCCCAGCGTTTTGTTCACCTTCTTCTTGATCTCCGACTTGCCGCCCTTGATGTTCTCAGAGGCGACCTGCAGCCGGTCCACCATCTGGAGAGCTTGGCGCTGGACCTTCATCCGCAGCGAGGCGAACGTCTCCTCCGAGCCGAACGCATCGCCCGAGTAGAGGAACGTCGTCGCGCCCTGGTCGGACAGTCCAAAGACACCTTCCGGGCCGAAGCCGCCGGTGGTGCACCAGCGGGGCATGTAACCGTCAACATCGAGCATCCACATCTGGAGCGGGACGAAGAACGGGGCCCGCGGCGAGTCCGGTATCGAGCCGCTGTTCGTGCAGGCCCACACTTGCCGGCCCTTCTCGTGGAGCTTGGGCAGCCAGTCGATGTCCCAGACGATGCTCGACGTCCCGTCGATATACACGTCGACGAACTCGTTCAGGTCCGACTTGATGTCATACCCGTAGGTCCACGTCGTGCCCAGCGTGTAGTCGAACACGACCGGCTTCGTCGTCTCGTGGTCGAAGGTGCCTTCCCACAGCGTTCGGAAGTAGCGGTGGTTGTCGTTGTCCTCGAGGAACCGGGCCTCCTCGGTGTCCCAGGGGAAGAACCGGAACCGCTGTTTGTGGTTGAGGAAGAAATCGAAACGTGTCCCGGTCCAGCCCTTCTCCTTGAAGTGCTCGGCCATATCGCGGCCGACAGCTCGCCACTCGGCCTCGTAACCCGGCTGATAGTACTTCACAAAGTCCGCCGGCCAGTGCAGGTTGAGCGGCAGGTAGAACCGCTTCACCGGCAACGCCCCGCGCCGGGTGTTCTTGAACGCCGACCCGTCGAAATACGGGCCCCAGTGCCGGTCCCAGTCGGACCAGTCGCTGACGCGCTTGTTCGGCCCCTCGCCCTCGAGCGGCGGGGCGAACGTGGGCGGAACGTAGCCCGAATGGCCGTAGGGCAGGTAGTGGAAGAACATCCGGTGGTCGTGGGCGGTGCGGAACACGCCCCGCTCGCAACGGAGGTTCTTCTCGCTGGTCAGCCGGTCGGGATCGTCCCGCAGCTCCTGCCAGCCGCGCGAGAGGGCCGTCGCATAGTTGTTCATCGACACGTCGAGGCAGCAGTCGTCGGCCAGCCGGCCCCGGGTGACCTGGAGCTCGACGGGCACCTTCGTCTTCTCGTCCCCGACGGCGACCGTCACGTTCCCGGCATAACCGGCGGGCGTCGCGTCGGCCGGGACGAACAGGTCCACCCAGAACCCGACGTATTTCTGACCGGTCACCCCGTTCATCTCGCGGAAGTCGGCGGTCGAGCCCTCGACGATGTCCTGGGGCACGCAGACCTCGGGGTACCACTGGCCGTCGTACCGCTGATACCACTCGACGAACACGTCGTACTGTGTGCTCGACAGCTTCGACTTGCCGCTCGTCCGGAGCACGCCGCCCGACACGCTGACCGTGTCCTCCTCGGGGACCGGGCCGACCAGCAGTTGGAAGCTGGCGAACGCGTTCCGGGGAGCGGACAGGGTCACCGGCGGCGACGCCGATGCCTGGCCGTCCCCGTCGATGGCCTTCCCCGTCACTGGGTCCAGCCGGACAAACTCATCGCACCAACGCACGTCCATACTCATCACTCATACCTCCGCCTGTGTGGTAAAAACCGCAACGGCCTTTCGCCGGACACCAACATAATGCGGCACATCATATCGGTTTTGGAAACGGCGTTCAACCAATTTGGTTTATTCAAGCAGCTTCGGCCGGTTCAATCCGGAATGGCAGGCGGAATATACGGGGAACTCGAAGGTGGTCTGACCGAATCAAGGATGGCGAGCGGGATGCAGTTCGCCGCGGTAGAGTGCAGAGAGCCGCTCGATAAAATCGGGCAGGGCGTGACAGTCGAGCACCAGCCGCCGGCCGGCCCGACCCAGCCGGTCGGCCCGCTCCCTGTCATCGATCAGAGCGAGGATCGCTTCGCCCGCCTCCGTCGCCCGGCGAGCGAGCAGCCCGGTCTGCCCGTTCTCGATCAGATCGGTATTCCCCGGGATCGGGCTTGCGACCACCGGGATCGCCCGGCCCATCGCATCGAGCAGAGCATAGGGCAGACCTTCCCATCGCGAGAGTTGGCAGTACACGTCGAACGCCGCGCACAGGTCGGCCGCGTCGTCTCGATAGCCCGCGAACGACACGGTTCTGCCCAATCCAAGCGAGTCGGCCAGCCGTTCCAAAGAATCCTTTTCCGGACCATTCCCGATGACGACGAAGTTGGCATCGGGCCGAGCCCGCACCACCCGGGTGGCAGCGTGAAGGAAGGCATCGATCCCTTTCTGGCGGGCCAGGCGGCCGACCGTGCCCACCACCGGGCTGCCCCCCCGGGGCAACCGGAGCGCGACCCGGGCCGCCTCCCTTTCCTCCCCAGTGGGGACGCCGGGGTCTGCGACGGCGTTTGGGATCACACAGACGCGGTCCGCCGGAGCAATTCGGTTCCTGACCGCCGTCTCTCGCTCACTCTGGCTCACCGCCACCAGGATGCTGTCATAACCGGCGGCGAAACGTTCGAGCGCGGCATAGAGCCGCCCGGCCGGCCCCCCGCACTGGAACGCGAAGGCGTGAGGCGAGTAGAACACCCGCGACATGCCCAGTTGCCGGGCGGCGCGGCGAGCGAGCATCCCGGCCTTCGAGCTGTGGGCGTGAACCACGTCGTATTCACCTTCCCGCATCAGGCCGAGCAGACGGCGGTAGGCGAGGAGATCGTTGACGGGCGAGATGCGCCGGGCCATCGGCACGAACTCGACGGCCGCCCGCGCATCCAGGAGCCGGTCTCGCACCCGGTCGGGGTCCCGCATCCGTCGTGGCGACAGGGCGAACGTGAGGGCGAACTCGGTACGGTCGATGTGCTCGGCGATGTCGAGCAGGTGGCGCAGGACTCCGCCGCCGGCCGCCTCGGTCACCTCGAGCACCCTTATCCGGTCCATGCGGGCATTATGGCGCCCCGCGACATCCGAATCAACGCTCACGAGGTTATCCGGACCGCTTCAAACACACCCACCGCCCTGCTGCCCTTTCGGCCATCTCGCCCCGAACAGGCGCTCCGAAACAAGTCGGGCGGCGATTATTGATTGTAGTCAGCCCGGGTTTCGGTTATGATAGTTTCGAACTGGAGCCCATTAATCCGGCCGGTATCCTGTAAGAACCAATCACTATGGTCACTACGGCACGTCGTTTATCATCATTCTGCCTGCTTGCCGGTATTCTGTCGCTCTCCCTCCCTGCAATCGCCGCCGACACCACCATCCCTCTGGGCGAGGGGTATGCGGCCCGGATCGACGCGAAAGGCGTGGTGAGCGTCACCTTCGGCGAAGAGGTCCTTGTGCGTCAGTTGTTCGTCGGGACGTGGCTGGACGACGATTTCTCCGAGCAGGCGACCGCAGTCCGTGTCACCGGCTGGGAGCGAGACGGCATGGTCATGCGCAGCGGGCTGATCCCGCGGTCCGGCCCCAGCGACCGGTACACCGTGTTCGCCCGGCCCACCCCGCCGAGGGAGGACGGCCTGCGCGACCTGATGCTCACCTACGTGGTCGAGACACCCCGCTTCCCCGATATGCGGGCAGCCGTGCTCGCCCGTCTCCCGCTGGACCACTACGCCGAGACCAGCGTCGAGATCGACCGGGAACCGGTGGGCGAGTTCCCTGCCGAGCTGCAGGACCGGCACATCCTGGCGATGAATGACGATGTTCACGGCTTTCTCGTCAGCGACGAGCGCCGCCCCCTGCTGTTTATGGGCAGACAGAGCCCCGGACAGATTCTGATCCAGGACGGACGGCAGTGGGAGACCTCTGCCTACGAGGTCCAGTTCGAGATGGGGCCGACGCGGAGCCAGCCGGAGTCGCGACGCCTGATCCATCTGTTGATCTCGCTGCGGGACCCGGATGAACCGGTGGTCGGCCGGATCAGGCCCAATCGCCCGCCCGCCCGCGAGAACATGCCCATCGCTGTGCCGCGGTACGATCTCTTCCAACTCACATTCGACCTGTGGGGGCGGTTCGACAACCCATACGCAGCGGAGGAGGTCCGGGTTACCGGGCTTTTCAGCGAGCCGAACGGACGGACTCGCCCGATACGGGGGTTCTTCTTCCAGGATTTCGAGCGGACGCGCGAGGACGAGCATGAGGTGCTCACCCCCGTCGGCCCGCCACAGTGGGCGGTCCGGTACACCCCCACCCAGACGGGCAGGCATTCCTACTATATTCGGGTCGAGACCGCAGACGGGACTGTCACCACCGAGTCGGGCAGCTTCTACGCCACGCCGTCCGATGAACCCGGCTTCGTCCGCATCCACGAGCAGAACCCCAAGTTCTTCCAGTACGAGAACGGCGAAACCTTCTTCGCCATCGGGCACAACGTCGGATGGTCAATGTCCGACACCGGCTCCTACGAGTACGACACATACTTCCGCCGTATGGAACATGCGGGCCAGAACTACACCCGCGTCTGGATGTGCTCGTGGGATACCGGGATCGAGGGGCCGCGGCTGGACAACTATCGGCTGGACGCCGCCTGGCGGCTCGACTACATCCTCGAACTCGCCCGGCGGAGAGGCATCCGAGTCAAGCTCTGCCTCGATAACACCATGGATTACCACCCCGATGAGGACAAGCGGCAGTATTTCGGATACTGGGCACAGAACGGCGGGCCGTGCGTCGAGACGATGGACTTCTTCACCCACCCCGAGGCGAAGGAGGCCTACCGGCGGCGGGTCGAATATGTCATCGCCCGGTGGGGCTACAGCCCGACGATCATGGCCTGGGAACTGTGGAACGAGATCAACTACCTGGCACAGTCCGAGGAGGACCGGGAGATACTGGTCGAATGGACGGCGGAGATGGCGGCGTTCATCAAGGAACAGACGCCCTACCCGCACCTGGTAACCACCAGCTTGGGCCACCAGATCGTCTGGGACGAGAAGTGGGAGCTCGAAGACATCGACTTCGCCGCAATCCACTGGTACCTGCCGCGGCCGGGCGATGCCGAAGTTCCGGAAGAGAAGGACGCCGTGCTCGCAATCCTTCGGGCGACGGAAGAGATCAGGGGCTCCGGCAAGCCGTTTCACATCGCCGAATACGGCTACTTCAATCTCCCGGAGGTGCACCGAGCCAGCGAGATGGACCGGCATGGGATACACCTTCACAACGCGCTTTGGGCGGGCCTGTTCACCGGAGCAGCGGGCACTCCCGCCAACTGGTGGTGGCGGGAGTACATCCACCCCAACAACCTCTACCGAATCTACGCCTCGGTTGCCGGCTTCATCCGCGACATCGACCTGGCCGATCCCGAGTGGAGGCGGCTGGGCGCGCCCGACGGGACCGATGACCCCCGGATATTCGGGATCAAGAAGGCCGACGCCTGCGCCCTGTGGATTCAGCGAAAGGGGAACCACTGGTACCGCCGCACCGGGGCGGGAGGCGACGGCCCGGAGCCCCCCATTCCTCTCGGCAGCATCCGTCTCCGCGTGCCGGACGTCGAGCCGGGCAAGTATCGGGTCACGTGGTGGGACACGTCGGAGGGCGAGATCACCAGCTTCCCCGCATACGCCGTCCGGCGAGAGAACGACCCGACGAAGTTCGACCTAATTCTCGAATACGAGACCGGCGCACCCGACATCGCGGTCAAGGCGAGGCGGGTGAGATAGCTCTCCCGACCGGCTCGCCGCACCCCTTCCGTCTCGAAACCTGATCTGGCGGCGTGGGCACTCCCCTTCCCTGCTCAGTTCCTCATCGTGGCAGGGTTGCGTCGGCGAGTGCGGTCACCAGTTCCGCGACCAGAAGCGCTCGGTCGAACAGGGTGTCGAGCAGAATGTACTCGTCCGGGGTGTGGTGGCCGAATCCGATAGGGCCGAGCCCATCGAGGGCGGGAACCCCCTCCGCTCCGAACCAGTTTGCATCGGACGTCCCGCCGCCGTGTATGGTGGCGATCTCCTGCCCGCTGCGGGCCCCGATCTGGCGGACCATTTCAGCGAGGGAGCGGCTGCCCTCGTTTTCCGGCCAGGCGGGTCGAAAGCTGGTGAGGGTCAACGTCGCCGAGCATTGAGGTACGTGCTGCTCCTCGGTGATCGCCGACATCACCTCCTCGATGGGTTCCTTTTGATCCGCCCGTGGATAACGGATGTCGATCAATGCAGTGGCGTCGGCGGGGATGGTGTTGCTGGCCACGCCGCCCCAGGCCCGGCCAACGTTCACCGCGGTGTCTTCGAAGCGCTCGTTCAGCCCTTCGATCGCGATCACCCGATGGGACAGATCGAGGAGTGCCGAGGCCCTGGTGCCGGTCCGGCCCCCGGCG
>PWKM01000253.1 GCA_003559755.1 Planctomycetota bacterium | reverse complement strand
GCCGTTCCTGCTTCATTCGTCGATGATGCACCCACGGGCGGGAACAACGTTCCCGTCGGGGAGGATGTACGGTTCGCCGCCGAAGTTGACGATCACGTGAAGGCCGGTCTCGAACTCGGTCTCCTGAATGAATGGTGGCTCGATGAAGCGGTGTGCGGTCATCCGTGCCACACCGTGCCGCCGGTTGAGCCGGCAGACGCGTAACGCTGCGGGCAACACGGCCTGGGTGGCCGGGTCGCGGAACCGCTTGCGATAGAGTTCCGTCTTCGCCCAGTTGATCGACAGCATCGGGTGGCCGTCGGCGTCGGTCGTATCGAGCAGTTCGAAGCGATAGAGCATCCCCTCGGGGAACAGCACGGGCGGCGATGCGGTGAGGAGGTCGGTCAGTTCCTGGCCGAACGGGTGGTATTGCCTGGTAACGAGGTCGCGGGCGTGACTGTCGTCGTCGTAGGCGTGGTGTTCCCAGATGCTGCGGATGACGGAGTCGTGATAGACGAGGTCGGTGAACGGGATAGTCCAGATGCGCCGGTCATTGGGGTCGACGGGTGTGAACCGTTTCGAGGTCTGGTAGTCGCAGAGATCGTTGGCCCAGTCGCGCATCGACTCGGACCCGATGACCTTGCCGCGGTCACGGTATCGGGCGGCAATATCGCGTCGCAGTCCCTCGTCCCCTCGGCGGTCATACGGCCGTTCGCCCCAGTGTTCGACGAGTGACATCGCAGTGAGTGTGTCGAAGTGAACGGCGTTGCAGGCGCGGAGTTCGGAGTCGAGTTGCGACAGCATGTCAGGCACGCGCCACTTGGCGATTTCGAAGAACTCGTGCTGGTCGATCTGCCAGCGCTTGATCGGCCGGCCATCGGCATCGACCGCCAGATTCGCCGGGCCGATCGATTCGTTCGCCTCCTCGACCTGGAGGAACGGGGCGGTCAGGTAGCCGAGCTCGTGAATCTGTTCGAGCTGGCGGTCGGTCATCCGATTCGGCCCAGCCACGTTCCAGCCGGTCCCGAAGTTGAGCAGCTTGGGCGAAAAGAGATAGCCGGTCTCGAATCCCGCCTCGCGCATCCCGCGCATGGCGGCGACCTGGTTGGCGCCGTCATCCCAGAAGTACCCGGCACAGGCGATGAACGCCCCTTTGAGTTTCGCGACGTTCGGGTTCTCCTCCACTCGGCTGTCCCACGACCTCCACAGGCCCGTCGCCTGAGCATACTCGCGGAATTGATTGGCGACGGCGACGTGGCCGGGTTTGTCGAGCGGGATGAAGCGGATGCGTCGACCGTATCGGAGCGAGCCGAGTGCCGGCCTGAATACGACTGTTGCACTCATCGTCCCCGTTCCGTCGTCGGCGAAGGCCGCCCGGGCGTCCAGCGGCGTGTCGACGATGACAGCGAGTGCCACTGGTCCGGCCGTGAACCCGAAAGTCCGCATCGCAGCATGGTCCCACGCCACGGAGGCCGACCACGGCCGCCCGTCGGCGCGGAAGAGCGAGCCCTGCTGCGCATCGGACCAGCAGACCTCCCGCTCGGGGCCGATGAATCGCAGTTCTCCCGGCCAGACGGCGGAGACGAGTTCGGCCGATCCGTCGCCGGTCGGGGCGACCGAGAAGACGAGCTCACCGTCAACCAACTCCATGTCGAAGGCAACCCCCGCCCCTCCGATCAATCCGATCCAACGGTGGTGCATAGGGCCGCGTTGGCGATGAGTGAGCCGGTCGAGCCGGACATCGTGGCTTTGCGCCGAATCCGGCTTTCCTCGGAGGCCGACCGATACCCGGGCCAAGCCGAGTTCAAGCATCCACGGCAGGGGACACCCGGCACGTTCCAGCCGAAGCCGCTGCTCGGGGATGGCGAGGAGCGCGGTCAGGTCACGGTCTTGTATTATCAGGTCCGACATCGGTTCGATCCTCTCCGGCCGGAGAAACAATATGGCTCGGTGCGGCTGACCCAGTAGTCAGCCGAAGCCATCGGTGAATGAGGAGGACTGTTCGAAGATCGGGCAGGAGTTCTTGGGTTCGTATCGCCCGTCACGTCGATCACCGCATCCGCTCAGTCGCCCCGTTCGAGGGTCCATCGCCCGCGTGGGGTGATCTCTTCGAGGTAGAGCGACCGGACGGAACCGTCGCCCATCAGGACATTGGCCCGGCCCAGGTGTCGCAGTGCGATCCGGCTGTCGTCGTCGTCTTCCTCGGGGTCGCCGGTCCCTCGCTGGATGAGCCAGTTGTCGTAGTCCATGATCATGATGGTGCTGGCGGGGACGGCGGCGCGGGATTTTCCCAATGCAGAATTGTAACCGTAACTGGTCTCACGGTCGGCGGGGGGAATGAATTCCTCGTCCAGCCACGACTCGTCGAACACATCGGAAAACATCATGGCGCTGAAGGCAGTCACATACGCGTATTTTTGATAGCCCTCGTATGCGGCCAGCCCGATGTTATCGGGCCAGTAGCCCATCGGGTAGCCCTCGTCGTCGTAACCGTCGTCGATCATGTACATGCCCACATAGTGGGGGAGCCCCTGCCAGCCGTACTGCGGGCTTGGATTGAGGAATTCCTCCCATTCCTGGCCTCCGTAGAGTCGCAGGCCTCGCGACGCGTGGTACCAATGCCAGCGCCTCCTCCCGTCGCTGAACTCGGACATATGGCGGGGGATTCCGCTGGCGAGGGGGGTGGTGATGTCGGCGATCTGGTGCTGGACGGTGGGCGAGCCGGGCGAATCGCCGAGCGACAGCCGAACAGTCAGGGAGAATCCGTACTTCGTCCACATCCGCCAGTAGCCATCCGTGCCGGCGCCATCGGGGTCCCACTGCTTCCCGATCCTGCCGTCGGACGCCGCGTTTTGATGGAGGAAGAACTGCATCGCGCTTCGGATGTTGCTCGGCACGTGGAACCCGGCCTTCTGTGACATCCCCACGCCCTGGAAAACCCAACTCGACACGCTCATCCGGCCTCGTTCGCCCTCGGGTGACGGGCCGTGATAGTTCAAAGCGGCGTTGTGCGGCATTATGTCAGCAAGCCATTGGAGGGCGCTCTCGGCCGCCATTCTTGCCCGCGAGCGCAAGACCGGGTCCTCGAGAGATTGGTACGCGGCTGCGAGCGCCATAAGGGGCACCCCTGTGCTGGCCGTGAGGTGGCTTTGCGCGGCGCGCCACCCCATCCCGCCGCTGAAAGGCCCCTCGTTTTCCGGCGGGTTTTCCAGAAAGGCCGTGCCCGTCAGGTACTCGACTGCCATGCGGACCGTGTCGGCGAACTCGGGCGGATATCGGTCGTTGCAGCCCGCCCCAAGATATGCCATCAGGGCGAAGCCGGTGTTCACGTTATCGTGCTTTCGGGAGAGGGCGGCCCCGACCATCGGAAACTGACCGGCGTTCGCCCCGTCCTTTATCTGGTGGTCTCGCAGCCAGTAGAGGGCCTTGTCGAATCGCTGGAGCGGTTCCTCAGAAACCATCGGGACCTCGGTGAGCCGAATGTGCGGGGGCGGGCCGACCAGCGGGCAGCCCAGTATCCGGCCGTCATCGAGGTGGGTCGCCGCCAGGGTCTCGAACCACAGCCGACCGCCCAGCGATCGGGGCGCGGGCAGTGTCCCCTGGTGACCGGTGGCGTACATGTTCATCGCACGCCCGATCTGTTCGAGGTGATGCTGACACTGCAGCAACCGGCTCTGGCCGTACATCCGCCCGCCGACGACAAACAGAAGCGAAACCAGGATGAGGATCACCGCCACCACGACCAGGAGTTCGGTCATGGAGAAACCGCGTTGATTTGTACGAGCCGTCACTGCACACGCTCCCGTTGAGTTCCTGTCTGCGGAATGCCTCTACGACAAGGCATCAGATATGTCAGGAAGCTTCAAACTAATTATAGTCGGCTAATCCGCCTGAAATCAAGGTGCAGTTCGGCAGAGTTGCCTCCGATGCGGTTCCGGTTTCGGCACATACGGGTCGCCAAGAGCACCTATGCTCCCATGCACACGCGCTCCTGTGCACTCGAGATGACGGGTGTAAGACGGGGGAAAGGCAGAACGGGAGAAGAGGGGAACACACGCGCCCATGCGCCCGTGCTCCCATGCACCCGTGCCCCCAAGCCGCCTCTGGTCCCGCCCGGAGCCGTTAGGCACCGGACGGGGATGCCTGTGCTGCGTTACGACCGTTTCCGGCGCTTCAAGCCGAGCAGGGCCATGCCCAAGAGCGACAGGCCGGCCGGCTCGGGGATGGGCATCACAAAGTCGAGGTCGAGGACCAGCTCCGGCTGGACGTAGAAGCCGGACCCCGAGTCGGCATCCTGGTCCGATGCCCCCTTGCCGATCCCGGCTGACATCGGCATGCGTGGCCGGCGACGATTCTCATGGAACGGCTTCTACAGCCCCGAACTGAACGCCCACTTTTTCCACACCGCCGGCGACAGCCAGGACGACGGGGTGATCTGGGTGTACCGCTATCAACAGCAAGAAGAACAATGATGAGCGGAATAAGGGGACCGTGTGCACCGCGACCTTCCGGCCTCGACCGGGCTGTGCTGCCCACTTGCGGGCCGCCGGTATTGAGCTGAAAGACCGAGCGAGGTGAACCCGTGTAGTCAGGCGACCGGGTTCCGGGCCGGCATGAAAGCGATTGCAGCTTTAAGGACATCCTCGTTTATTCTGGTACGAAGCAGCGCAGCATGCCGTCCGTGGTCGTGAGGTAAAGTCGGCCCCGGGCCGCCGCCATGCCGTCCCACACGGGTTCGGCCGGCAGTTTCATCTCGCCGAGCTTTTCGCCGCCCTCGATGGAGAATGCATACAGATACCAGTCGGGCTTCTCGTCGGGCGGGTCGAGTGGGTGATAGTCTGGTATGTCGGCGTACTGTTCGCTGCGTTCGCCCCGGGTCGGTGCTCGCCACAGGAGACTCGGTTCTGTGTCCTCCAGCGGTCGGCCGGCCGCGAACACCAGTTCCCCGGCCACGATGAGCGCCTTGAGCCGGATGGTCAAGGCGGCCGTTTTGTCCAGGATGTGGGGGGGATAGAGTTCGTCGCTTTTGTTGGCATCGGAGTGTATGCGGATGTTCGGCGTTTGGGCTTCGGGGTCGTTCACGTCGAACCGGATTCCCCGGTGGCCGAGCGTGACGGTCTGACCGTCGCTGATCGGCAAATAGGGGCATTCGCCTCCGACGTTCCTGTGCCAGACCAGCCGGCCGTCGGCGGCGTTCAGCGCATAGTAATCCAGCCCTCCGTCGATCTCGCCGTGCCTGCCCGCCACAAAGAAGATCGATTCGCCCACGGGCAAGACTCCCTGGTCCACCGGCCAGACCGACTCGACCCGCTCACGGGCGACGATCCGGCGCGGCGTTCGCGCCGCGGCAAACTGCCAGGCCAGGCCGCCGGTCTCGGCGTCGAGGGCGACCACCCGGCCGTCGGCGCTGCCGAAAACGGCAAGTCCACGGGTATAGGAGGGCGGCTGCCGGACACGGCTCCCGGCGGTGAATCGCCATGCCTGTCCGCCGTTTTCGGCGTCAAAGGCCACCACCTCGTGGCTATCGGTGGCGGCGACAAACACCCGGCCTCGGGCTGCCGTGGGTGCGCTCGGCTCGGCACCGACCTCGGCCGCCCACAGCTCTTTCAAATTCGGGGAAAGGCGGGTTGGAGATCGGGCCGTGCGCAGGGCGTCGTATCGATACATCGGCCAGTCTTCCGGGTCCGCCTGCCCGGCGATTGCCCTGCCCGCTGCGTCGCCCGTAACCAGGCGTGCCGGATCATCCGCCGCCGGCCCGGTGTCCGGTCCACCGTGCTCCAGCGCCATAGTCCCCTGCAAAAAGCGGCCGGGCTGGTAGAGCGTGGTGTTATAGAGCAGCCCGTAAGCCGGCCGTGGCCCGATGCCGCAGGATGTCTTGAGCGCCCTTGCCTTTGGCTGGTATTCGCCCCGGGCAATTTCCACAAAATCGGAGTAGCCGCCCATGAAGTAGCGGGTGGTCGCCTGATCGGGGAAGCAGGATGCACCGACGGTCTTGTCTTCCGGGTAGGAAATTCTGCGCACCTCGCGGCCGGTGTTCGGGTCGAGCCCCTGCCAGTAGAAAGTCCGATTGTAGAGGTAGCGATGACGCGGGTTCTCGGTGAGCTCGGGCTGCAGATCGCCGACGTGCACCCAGACCAGCCCATCGATGACAAAGACGTCCCGATAGCTCTTGGCCTTTCGCCGCCAGGGCGTGCCGATCCGTTCGTAGGTGTGGTCCCACAGGTGCCGGCCGTCCTCGGCCGAAAAGGCGTGTATGCCGCTCCCGCTGCTGATGATCATGACCCCCTCGCCAAATGCGGAGAGGGTGATGGCCCCGTCTACGCCCAGTTCGTCGCCTATGGGGCGATGCCAGAGTTCCTCGCCGTCTTGCCAGTTCACACACCCGATGGCGCGGGTAACGCGTCGATGCCCCTCGACATACAGGACTCGGTTCCCGTCGATCGCGGCGTTGTTTCGGTCCCTGATCGCCTCGACATTGCGGTCCGGCAGACTCCAGCGCAGCTCGCCGGTCTCGACGTCGATCTTTCTCAGCTCTCCCCGCCGGGGTCCCCGCTCCATGCAGGAGACCAGCAAGTGGCCGTCGTGCAGGTAGGCCCAGCCGGGCTGGAAGGCCTCGCCGTAGGTCTTGAGCAACCGGCCGGTCTCGCCGTCCACCATCACCATCCGGCCTTCCGACTCCATGAAGAAGCGCGGGCCGTCGGCGATCAGGGTCAGCGGCCCCGGCGCGGGAGTGCGCTTCCACAGCAATACGCCGCTGAAAGCATCCCGCACCGACAGATAGCGCCAGGACCGCCTGCGCACCGGATGCTCGTTGATCACGTAGTACATCCGTCCGCCGCCGACTACGGACGACTTGGCAAAATAATCCGGCATCTGCCATTCGACGCCCGCGACCCAACGAAGGCGCTGGAAAGGTTCGACCAGCACGTCTTTCGAGACCCGGTTGGCCGATGTGTCGTAGTTGAAATGCGTCCACTCGTCGCCGCCCTCCGGATAGCCCTTCTCGAACAGCGTCCAACGGCCGACCGTCTCCTTGGCCTCGACCGGCGAGCCATCCGGCGGCGTCCAGTCCTGGAGGCAGGCGACGCCGCCCGGTGCCAGCACCCGCTGGACCTCCTCCAGCGGCGGGGTGCCGGCAGCCAGCCGGCGCCCCGCGTTCTCCATCACCAGCAGATTCACCATGCTGTCGGCATAGGGCAGCTTATCGAGTTCGGCGTATTCCAGCGAAACCCGCCCGTACAGGCCCTGTGCCCGGATTTGCGCCCGCGCCGCTTCCAGACCGGCCCGGTCGTCCGTCAACGCATGCACGACAAATGGAGCCGAGCGCCCCAGTTCCGCCGTGAACTGCCCGTCGGTTGCTCCCAGATGCACGCACAGGCCGGCCTGTACCCCTGCCGTATTGATCAGGCGCTGGGCCTCGCCCAAATCGTCGGCATGAAGCCGCCCGGCCGCCGTGAGACACAAGGCGATGCCCAGGCAGGAAGCCCAAACCCCGAGCGTCGTCATCCGCTGTAAGAGTCCGCACTTGTCTGTGCTCATCCGTGACCTCCGGTCGTTGGCGGTTGAGACCCCGCAGGCGGACCGTTTCTCATTGCGGCCGCCGGGATGGCCCGCCGGCGTCATCGCGAAACACGACAATGTGGTATACCCCAGCTATTCGTTTTTATAGCGGTACACCCACACATCACGGCGGTCGTTGATCACCAGAACATTGCGGGCGGGGTCCATGTAGCCGATAATGTTGCCGGTCGGTCCGGCGGGGCCATCGACTCGCTTCCGCTCCCATTCCTGTTTCTCCACGTCGTATGCCCACACCGAATCCGGCGTGTTAACGTCGTAGCGCAGGTGGACCTTGCCGACCGGATCGTAGCCGAACGCCGCATGTCCGTAATGGCCGCTCGGGGACGATTCGCTGTCGTCCGGCTCGTCCAGAATCAAGCTCCATGCGTTCTTGTCGACCTCGTAGTGATAGGTCTTCTTGCTCCACAACGCCACCAGGATGCGGTGTTCCGGATCGTAGGACAGAATCGCCTGGGCGCCGGGGAAGTTCGGGTTGTCCCGCAGGTTCGCATCGTTGGGAGCCAGGTTCCGGACGATGTTTTCGTCGGAGGGGAACAGTCGCATGCCACGGGCCCTGGACGTGTTATTGTGCCAGACGACGCCCCCCATGTCCTCGATGTACTCCATCGCACCAGCCCCGCCCCGGGACGGGCGCGGTCCGTGGTACAGGACCGGTTCCCATCGGAGCTCTTGCGGATAGAATCCCCACATAGGCGGGTCGTGTGGCCCGTTCGGCATCAGCCACAGAAGAACTCTAAGCTGTGGGTCGTAGGTGAGCTGCCAGTAGGTGTGGGCGACCCTCCCGGGACCGCCTCGCTTCGTATGTATGATGGTCACATCCTCGACCTCTCCATCGGGGGGTTCGATGCGATGCGTGCGTTCCTCCTGCTCCGCCTGGAACGCCTCCCGGTTGTTGCGGTCGAAGCTGGGGTCCGGCGCGTACAGCAGATACCAGGTGTT
>PWKM01000075.1 GCA_003559755.1 Planctomycetota bacterium | reverse complement strand
GTTGGTTTACCATCGCCGACGAGGGCGGGCGATTTGAACTTCTCAACATCCCCCATAACACCACCCGCGGCTGGGGCCGGGGCGGATTCCGGTTCGAGGCCTTCCGATTCCACGACCCAGATGCCCCCGCCCCGGATATGATCGCGGATCTGGGGGACGAAGTGGCTGACGTATACGGGCGAGGAGAGATCACCCATGCCCCCGACATGGGCCCGCAGGGGGCCGAAATACTTCCCATTCAGGACACACCCTCGACCTCGTACAATGAGATCAGCATCCCCATATTCAAGTGCCGGGCCGTCAGTGTGATGGGGTTCTTCGATCCGCTCGAGGGCGGGACGTTCACCGATATTACCGTATGGGACGCCAGGACCAACACAACACCGGATTTTTACGGACTCTCGCTCGCCCCGCGTCGCGACAGGATACACCGGGGCGTGCCCACTGCCGTCGTCTATGTCAAGCCCGATACTCGATTCAAGCTGATGTTCCGGGGCGGCCTCCTCGGGAACCGACTCCCGTTACTTAACATCCGGGACGACCACCGGGCCGAAGACGCAGACGCTCAGGGGATTGGATTCGAAATCCCGGAATACGGCCTCCTGCCCAGGACACGCTTCCTGATGACCCGTGACGTGACATACCTGAACGACCACAGGATCAGGGCCCTGGCAGAACACGGAGTCCATAACGAGCGCGTCAACGAACTCCACGCGGGCATCCGCGACGAAACCGGGGAAATCGTCCGTCCGGGCGCCCTCCAATCGCTGGAACAGGCAAGGCGGTCGGGCGACGAGCTCGACTATGACCGACATTTCGTCGAGTCCGAGCGGGCACTGGCCCGAGAGGCGCGGGCCTACCCAATTGTCCGCGGCACGACGACCGACATTTTGACCGGCGTACTCTTCTACCTCTTCCTGCTCCTCCCGTTCTCCTATTTTGTCGAGCGGCTCCTGTTCGGCTTTCCCAGCGTCAACAAGCGAATCGCCGGTTTCTTCGGCGTATTCCTGGTCGTCTTCATCGTCATCGCTATGGTACATCCGGCGTTCGCCATCACCCGCAGCGCTCCGATGATCCTCATCGCCTTTATCGCCCTGGCACTCGCTCTGCTGGTCATCATGATGATCCGCTCGAGGTTTGAGCTGGAAGTTCGCCGGTTACACGAAAGGCCGGGCAGCCGGCAAAGCGCCGACTTCAAACGAATGAGTGCAACCGGAGCGGCCTGCGCCCTGGGGATCGGCAATATGCGGCGACGACGCACACGCACGCTGCTGACCCTGGCTACGCTGGTCCTGCTCACCTTCTCCGTGCTCTCGTTCACCTCGGTGGACCCACAGCAGATCACACACGAGAATCCGAATCCGACCGGACGGATATTCGCCCCGCCCTACCCCGGTGTTTTACTGCGCGATCCCCGCTACCAGCCGATCTCAGATTACCTGTACGAGTTGTCCCGGTCCGAATTCAGCGACAAGGCCAAGGTGGTACCCAGGGCATGGCTGGGAACCGATGCGCTCCTGCAAAGCGCAGGCACTGAAGAATTCCACCATGAATTCCTGTGCGCAGGAGTGGCGGGAATGGTCCCCCACGAACCGTCACTGGCCGGAGTGAACGACTTCCTGTCCGCCGGTCGATGGTTCAGGGATGATGACGAAGAACCGGTCATCATCCTGGGAAGCCGCGTCGCAAGACATCTGAACATCGACCCGGATCGTATCACAGGCGAGGTGAATGACGAGACGCCGAGGATACGAATGCATGCGAAAAATATCCCGGTGGTCGGGCTGTTGAATGACCAGGTTGTCGCCGACCTGAAAGGCGTCGACGGGGAGGAGATCACCCCGGTCGACTGGCGACAGGAAAGCTGGATGAGGCGTGCCGGTCAGGAGTTGAACCCCTACACCGTCGACACCTATCAGCACGTGGACCCGGCCAACAGCGTGTTTCTGCCCTTCGATTTCATCCGGGACCAGGGTGCATCCCTCATCTCGGTGTCCATCGTACCCCGTGAATATTGGACCTACCTGGAATTGAGGGACGGCGCTCCCGCAGTTGACGAGCGCTCGCCCGAACTGTCCGAAGCAATGCGGTCTGCCCGCGAGGAAGCCGATGTGCTGGCCGAAGAGATCGGCGACGAGTTGCTCTCCCGCCTGACCACGCCCATCTATGTTTCCTCCCGGGATCGCGTCACGTATAAACTCTCGTCCGATGCCGACCGGGTGGGCGGATTCGGGGCGATGCTGGTGCCGATGCTCATCTGTGCGATGATCGTGCTGAACACAATGCTCGGGTCGGTGTACGAGCGTCAGCGCGAGATCGGCATCTTCGGATCGCTCGGCCTGGCCCCGCTGCACATCGGCTCGCTGTTCGTGGCCGAGGCGGCGGTATTCGGCACGGTCGCGGTGATCCTGGGCTATGTGCTCGGCCAGACCACCTCGTTCTTCCTCGTTCAGTACGAACTGCTCGAGGGCTTCTCGCTGAACTACTCGAGTACCTCAGCAGTGATCTCCGCCGCAGAGGTGATGGCACTTGTGCTGCTTTCTGCGGTCTATCCGGCTCGCAAGGCCTCCCAGATGTCGGTGCCCGATGTCGATCGCATCTGGAAGCTGCCCGAACCCGAAGGCGACCACCTCCACATCAAGTTCCCCTTCACCATCGGCGGCGAACAGGCATACGGCGTCAACATGTTCCTGATGGAATACTTCCGCGACCACGCCAACCAGTCGGTGGGCGACTTCTTTGCCCAGGACAGCGAACTGACTCTGGAGAAGACCGACGGGCAGGACTCCATGAAATTCGAGTCCCAGGTGTGGATCGCCCCGTTTGATTTCGGGATCAGCCAGTCGCTCGTGCTCTATACCGTGCCCACCGAGGAGAAGGACATTTTCGCTCCCGAAATGCACCTCCATCGCAAGAGCGGAAGCCCCGCTTCCTGGGGACGGATGAACCATAAATTCCTCAAACTCATCCGGCAGCAGTTCCTGATGTGGCGAATCCTGTCGAGCGAGGAGCGGCACGTGTTCGCGGCCCAGGCCAAAGTGCATCTCGGCATTGCCACGGCAGAGGAACGACGAACCGTCGAGGATGCGATGCGGGTACGACGAGTGTCGGAAGAAGGCGAGGATGCTGGCACGGCCACGGCCGACGAGGATAACAAAGAGTCCCGAGGTGAGGAGAAGTAACACCGATGGCACCACCGCGCAAAATCGAAAAGGACATCGCCGAATATCGCGACATGATGGCGACCCCGGAAGAGTACCGGGATGGGTTCACGCTCCGTACCATACTCGGAGTGTTCTTCATCGCTGTCGTCATGATGCCGTCGGCCATCTACCTCGGCCTGATGGCCGGGCAGCACATGGGCCCGGCGGCTGTGTGGGTGACCATCATCCTGTTCGCTGATGTTGCCCGCCGTTCGTTCAAACCGCTCCACCGGCAGGAGTTATATCTGCTCTTCTACGCTGCCGGGACGCTGGTGGCCATGATCGGTGGGGTGGCGATGGCCGGAGGTCCGTTCGCCCAGCTTATCTGGCGGCAATATCTCCGGACCTCGGCCGCGGCCGAGAGTTTCGGCGTTGCATCCGAAATCCCGACATGGGTCGTTCCGACCGCCGATTCCGATGCGATCGTTCATCGCACGTTCCTGCATCGCGACTGGGCGCTGCCGGTATTGGTCCTGGTGATATCCGGTATCATCGGCCGCGTCCAGAGTTTCACCGGCGGATACGTCCTGTTCCGAGCCGCCTCCGACGTCGAGAAACTGCCCTTCCCCATGGCTCCCATTGCCGCCCAGGGGGCGACCGCGCTCGCCGAGTCTGGCAAAGAGACCTGGCGCTGGCGCACATTCAGCATCGGGGCAATGATCGGGATCGCTTTCGGCCTCATCTACGTCTTCATACCGGCGTTCACCGGTGCCGTTTTCGACGCACCGATCCAGATCATCCCGATCCCGTGGATGGACTTCACCCTCCAGACCGAATCGATCCTGCCGGCGGCCACGGTCGGCATCTCGACCAACCTCGGCTCGGTCATCCTGGGCATGGTCCTGCCGTTCTGGACCGTTGTCGGGCGGTTTGCAGCCGGGCTGACCCTGATGTTCGGAAACACCTTCCTGTACCGGATCGGGGTTCTGACCTCGTGGCGACGCGGTACCGAGACGATTATGACCGAGTTCATGAACATGATGGACTTCTGGCTCAGCTTCGGGATCGGGACCGGAGCGGCCATCGCATTCGTCGGCTTCTACATCACCATCAAGTCATCGATGGGCAGGGCCAAAAACATCGAAGACCGCGATCGAGGCGCATGGACCGACGTACCCAAAGGGCGTGGTGATTTCTCCATCGGCATTGCCGTAGGCCTGTTCTTCCTGTGCACCGCCGGCCTGATCGCCATGTGCATGCTCCTCCTCGGTAGGCAGTTTCGGCTCGTCGTGCTGTTCTTTGCTTTCGGATTCCTATATACCCCCATCATGTCCTATGTGAATGCCCGACTCCTGGGCCTGGCAGGACAGGTGGTCGGCTTCCCCATGCTAAGACAGGCGATGTTCATCTTCAGCGGATACCAGGGCGTTGATATCTGGTTCGCCCCCTTCCCAATGCAAGATTTTGGACGGCAGGCACAGCGATTCCGAGAGATCGAACTGACCGGGACCAGCTTCCGAAGCGTCATCAAGCTCGAGCTGCTGATGTTCCCCGTCCTGTGGGCGGCCAGCTTCATCTTCTGGGGCTATATCTGGCAATCCGGCCCCAGAATCCCGTCGGAGGATTACCCCTACGCCCAGAGGATGTGGCATCGTCGCGCCCTGAGTACGTGCCTCTGGTATTCGGCTACCCTGCCCGAGGAAGGGGCCCAGGACAATCTGCTCTATCGGGCAATCAGGTGGGACTATATCGGATATGGCCTGGGCTTCGGTGCGATCGCCTATTTCATCATGAGCGCGGCCGGGCTGCCAACACTCGCCCTCTACGGATATATCAGCGGGATCGGTATCTTACCGCACATGGTATTTCCCGAAATATTCGGTGCGATATTGGGGAGATACTATTTTGCGCCCAAATTCGGGCGCAAACTATGGTTACGCGCCACCCCTGTGTTGATGGCCGGGTTCAGTTGCGGCATGGGGCTGATCGGCATGATCGGAGCGGCTATCGCACTGCTGGCAGGAGCCGTCCAGGCCACAGGGGCCTGACGAGGCCCGTGCGGTCTCGGCGAAGCGGAGACCGCCCTTGCCCGCGCCCCGTCACCCCTCAACGCGGCCGCGCTTTCGATGATTCCCCGCAGCGCGCCGGTTCTGGTTTGAGGAAAGGGTGAGGCAAAAGGAAGGGGTCGGAAGATCAATCCGCGTCTTCTGGAACATCCTGCTTCCGCGCGCGAGGGTCCGGGACGGGTGGACCGGTATCCCGCAGGACTGGGTCGAGGCCGACAATATTCAGCTCAATTCGAACGGTCACGATTTCAGGGACCTCTGCGGCGTCTGCTTCATCTGGCAATTTGACTGCAGCCGCATCCTCCAACATTTCGTCTGCGGGAGACTCCATCTCACGGGTTTCGCGGCGCAGCGCCCTCTCTGCCGTTGCCGGCGCAACGCCGAGGACTGGTTCACGGCCGTCGCGGCCGAGTTGTGCGATGCGGCTTCGGAACTCATCCAGTTTCGCCCGTGGCAAGGTCACCAGGATGGCGGTGACCTCGCCGTCCGGCTCGCCGTCGCGCCGTTCGGCCAGGATGTTCTCCTCGGCGACAAAGTCGAGGGCCTGACGGACAGCGTCAACGGTCGTTTCTCGGTCCTTGCCCATCACCGTCAGCGTCTCGTCCTCTACCGCGAGGCGCCTTTCAAAATGGCCGGTGGTCGCCAGGCGAGTGCTCTCAGTATGAGTTCGGCGGGCGCGGTCCCCTAACAGTGCGTCTGGTTCTGGCTTCATGTCGGCTTCGCGTTCAGGGGCCCGGCCAACGGGTCGCCGCGCAGGTTCTGCGACCTCCGGCTCGGACGGCGCCGGAGGAGCGACCTCATCCAGAGGTTTCTCCGGAGGTTCCGCACGGGTAATGACAATCTCCGTCTCGGCCGGCGGACGGCTCGGGTCCGGGGGAAACCAGCCGTAACGCAGAACGAGCGCCAGTGTGGCGGCGGCGGCCAGCCAGCCGCCAACGCTTACCCAACGCCATGCTGACGCGCGACGCTTCCGTTGATCGGCGAGCCGGACGCGGGCCTGCACGGCATCGGCCAGGCCGTCCGGTACCGGTTCCCGTGGGAGCGACCGGACCAGTTCGGCGGTATGTACAATGGCTTCCAGTTCTGCCCGACAGGACGGGCACTCGGAGATGTGACGATCCACCAGGTCTCTCTGCTGAGACGAGAGCTCCTCGTCCACATATTCATTGAACAGGTCTCGGATATCAGAGCAATTCATTTTCATACCTCACGTAATCACGAGCCCCTTGAGTTTGGCCCGTAGTTGGAGCCGCGCCCGGTGCAGTCGCGATTTGATCGTTCCGTGCGAACACCCCAACGCCTGGCTGATCGCTTTATAGTCCAGCCCTTCGATATCGCGAAGGACAACCACCGCCCGGTAATCGTCGCTCAATTCGTCGATGGCGGACCTGATCCGGTCCATCATCTCTTCCGCCTCGAGCGGCTGTTCAGGCCGGGGGCCATCGGCGGGCGGATCAAAAGGAGAATCGGGATCATTATCCAGCGCACTCAGGGGCATCGCACCGCTCCTTCGAATTGCCGACTGACGGCGACGTTCGCTGACCGCCTCGTTCACGGCAATGGAACACAGCCAGGTGCCGAATCTGGATTCGCCCTGAAAGGTTTCGATGCGCCGGTACGCCTTGAGAAAGACCTTCTGGGCGACATCCTGTGCATCCTCGCGATTACCCAACATTCTCACCACCACGTTGTAGATCAGCTCCTGGTAATGGTTGACCAGTTGCCCGAACGCATCTGCATCGCCGTTGGCACATCGCCCGATGATCTCGGCCTCGTTGTGCAGCGGGTCAACCATGCTCTCTACTCAGTAGTTTAGACGCAAAGCCCGGTCAGAAGTTCCAAAAAAGATTGATCCGGCATATATCAAGGCAGAGCTGACGTTTGTCAGTCACCGCTCCTGCCCTGCTGAACGATGGCGGCAACGAGGTGGTTCGATCCGTGACAGATACGTTCGCAAGTTGGTATTCGCTCGACGCGGAACTGTGCTCCCGCCGCGACGTGAGTCTCGAACGGCCGGTCCTGTCAGATGCCGGCTTCCTCACCTGCCTTGATGACTTCCAGGAATTCCTCGGGGGTCGCGGCCTGCACCAGCTGGTCGTAGGCGCCGGACACATTAAGGCAAGTGGCGATCTCGGAAAGAGTTTGCAGATGGGGGCCGGGATCATTGACCCGGGCGAGGACCAGGAAAATCAGGTGGACGGGCTTGCCGTCGATGCTGTTGAAAGGGATGCCCTTGTCGGATGTGCCTGCTGCTGCGGTGATGTGTTGGATGGATGTGTCTTTCCCGTGAGGGATGGCAACTCCGTTTCCGATGCCCGTACTTCGGAGTTCTTCCCGGGCCCATAAAGCATCAAGGGCCGCCTCATTATCAGGGACCCGCCCGGCGCGGTCCAGCAAGCTAATAAGCTCGACGAAGGACTCACCCTTGTCGGAGGCAGACATCCCGATCTTGATGACGCTGGGGTCCAGCAGTTCTAGCAGCTTCATAGTTGTGTTTTTCCGGGTCGAACTCGGTTTGTCAACTATCGCGATGCTACCAGAGCCGATGGAAAATATCAACTCCCGGGGCAATCGCAGCGGCAGCCGTGTTTTGGTGAACAGAGCAATGTTCCCCTGCTCACTGGTGTGGGAGAAAGGTAAAACGGGGGCTTCAGAACAACGATATAGCGATCAGAGAATGGTGCCCTTGCCACGGTTGACGCCGCCCCGAATTTGCCGGCTCGGCTGCCCGCCCGCCCGCTGTCCGCCCGGTTGTGGCATGCCGGACATCCGCTGATTCAGCCGTTGGAGGGCGTCATTGGCAGCGATTCGGGCGTTTTCGGCCGCCTCCAATGCCGTGCGGGCCGCGTCGACCGCCTGCATTTGTTCTGCCACGTGCTCGGTGCCGTCGGCAGCGTCACGGGCCTTCTCAGCCGCTTTCCTAGCTTCCTGTGCGGCCTGGACAGCCGATTTTGCAGCACGTTGCGTGATCTCAGCCGCTTTTCGGGCAACGGCGGCCGCCTCTTCGGCCCTCTGGGCTTCATCGGTGCCCCGACGCTCTGCGGCGCGCTGCATGCCCTGGATTTCAGCCGCCCGATCGGCCGCCTCCCGAGAAATGCGTCGTGCCTGTTCCGCCGTTTCCTGTGTTGCTGCAACGAGAGCACGCAGCCCGTCCTCCTGCTCGGTCTTCTCGGCGGTGAGCTGGTCGATGCGCTCGGCAAGCTGCCGAGCGGTCTCGCTCGCCGACTCGGCCTTCGCCACGGCAGCCCGGACTTCGTCGGGTGCTGCCGACTCGATCGACCGGGCCAGTTCCGCCGCCTCGCGGGCGATGCGACCCGCATCCTCCGCTGCCTGCTGTGCGGCAGCAGCCAGACGCCGCGCCTCGTCGT
>PWKM01000228.1 GCA_003559755.1 Planctomycetota bacterium | reverse complement strand
GCCGCAGGGGTCTGGCCGTGGTGCGGAACGTTCGTGTACGCCGTGGACGCCGAGACCGGGCAGGAGGTATGGTCCAACACCGGCTTCTCGACCGACTGGCAGAGACAGCCGCACCTGGGCGCCCATGCCTTCGCCGGGATCGCTCCCCAGGGCTACCTGGCCGCTTCCGGGGACAGGTTGATCGTCTCGGGAGGGCGCTCTCCGCCCGCACTCTTCAATCGGCATACCGGGGCCCTCATACACCGGCAGACTCTCCAACTTCAGCGAGGCAACAAGGCCGATGGCGGTTATCGAGTCCGCATCGTGGGCGACCATTATGATAATCACGGCACATATTATGCCCTGCGCGACGGCATTGCCAGACGGATCAGCCCCGTGGAAGACCCGGCCCGGACAGAACTGAAGAGCCGTGTTCGCGCGATCCAGGCCGAACTCGGTGACGATCAAGTGTTCGAGGCCATTGTGGCGGCTGGGGGGCTCTTCATTACCACCCGGTCGGGCCGCCTGCACCGATTCGGTCCCGAACCGGTTCGGAACCCGCCCGTATTCTCCTATCGGCCCCGTTCGCCTGAGCCGGCTGACACGCTGTCGGGCCGTTTGGCCGCCGAGATTCTCGAACGCACAGGAATAACCGACGGGTATGCATTGCTGCTGGGGGGCGGTGACGGTGAACTGATCGAGCAGTTGATCGCTCGCTCAGCCCTGCACGTCGTGGCGATCGAACCAGACCGCGACCGCGTCGAAGCCGTTCGTCGCCGGCTGGACCGTGCTGGATGGTATGGTCCCCGCGCTGCCATCATTCCCGGCGACTTTGACACACTCCATTACCCGCCCTACATCTCGTCGCTGGTCGTCGTGCCCGCCCCCGAAGCGGTGGGGATCAGGGCGGATTCAGCCACCTTGGAGCGTCTGTACGAGTGTTTACGGCCCTACGATGGTCGGGCCTGGCTGGCGTTCGATCCGGCCGAATCCGAACCCCAATCCGCTCTGCGTTCATTCAACCCGGAAAATGGGCGGGCAGAGGAGTTGAACGGTGTGACGCTTCTGAAGAGCACCGGGCCGCTCCCCGGGTCCGGCGATTGGACTCATCAACACGGCGACCCATCCCGGGCGGCCGTCGCCGCGGACCGCCGGGTGCAGCCGCCGTTCGCCCCGCTGTGGTACGGGGGATTCCCGAACGACAACATGCCGCTCAGGGGGTCCGCCACCGCACCGCGCCCGGTCGTCTCAAACGGACGACTGTTTGTCCTCGCTGACGAGACCGTTGCCTCTCGCTGTGTGTTTACCGGTCGCAAACTGTGGATTCGGGAATTCCCAAGGGTCGGGCGAGCCCTGCACACATTTTTGATCGTCCAGCATATGGACAACCCGGTGATCGCAACAGCAGACAGCATCTATGTTCGGGGAGCGGGCCACGTTCACCGGCTCGATCCCGCCACCGGAAAGACCATTGCGAAATGGCCACTGCCCGAACGAGGTTCCGGAGGCCCGGCACCGCCCTGGGGACATATCAGCGCCGTCGGCGGTAAACTGTTGATAACGACCACACCCTACTTCTGCCCCGCCCGGCGCCATATAGACTCGCGCCGCAACGTGGGCTCCAGCCAGCGGCTGGCCGCAATTGACCGGAAGACCGGCGAGGTGCTTTGGACGCACGATGCGGCAATCGCCATGCGGCATAACGCGATCGTCTCTGGCAACGGGATGGTATTCGTGAACGACCTGCCGTCACGGCAAGAGGTCGATATGGCTGCTCAGCGCGGAATGCTCGACAATCTGCCGACCCCGAGGGTCATGGCGCTGGACATAGATACCGGCAAGAAGCTGTGGGACGTTGAAAGCCCGGTCTTCGGAAACTTCCTTCGATACAGTGTGGAGCACGACGTGCTCGTAGAGAAGGGGTCCTGCCCTCTGCCCGAGGGGGGCGGGCATCGCATGGTCGCCCGAAATGGCCGAGATGGCAGAACACTCTGGACCCGGGATCGGACGCCCCCCCGTGCCTATCGGAATGTGATTCTTCATGGGCGAAAGATCATCCCGGTCAACCCCGGCGCCCCATTCCTGGACCTGGCGACCGGCTCAACCCTGAACCGAGAACACCCGCTCACCGCCACACCGGTCTCCTGGAACTATTGGAAATCGTACGGATGCGGAGAGGCCATTGCCAGCCCCGACCACCTGTGGTTTCGCAGCGCATCAGCCGGACACGGCGACCTGGGGCACACGGGCGGAACGGGTTCGCTCGGTGGCTTCCGCTCCGGATGCGCCGCCAGCTTGATCCCTGCCGATGGCCTGCTGAATGCGCCGGACGCCACCCGCGGCTGCACGTGCTCCTACCAGAACCAGACCTCTCTGGCTCTGATTCATGCCCTCGAAATGGAGCAATGGAGCGCCCACAATATCGGTGACCCGGACGATGATGCCCCGATCCTGCGCCTGGGCATCAACCTCGGGGCGCCGGGTGGCCGCCTAGCGGAGAACGGTACCCTCTGGGTCGCTTACCCCCAGCATGCCCCGTCCGTCCGGCTGAACGTTGCCATCGAGTTCGAGGACGAGAACGAACGCGGAAACTGGTTCAGGAAAAACTCGCTGTTCGTGGACGGCTCCGATGGCTTGAACTGGGTGGCCGCCTCCGGGCTGCGGAATGTCCGTTCGATCACGGTCAAAGGGATAAGAGGCGGTGGACACAGTTACCGGATCTCCCTTCATTTTTCGGAGCCCGACCGCTCGCTGCCCGGTCAACGGTTTTTCGACATACATATGAATGGGCGGGCGGTGGCGGAGAACGTAGACGTAGTACACAGAGCCGGCGGACCGGACAGAGCGTTCTCCCTGACTGCTGGTAATGTGCCCATCGAGGACGAGTTACACGTGACCCTGGTCCCGGCCGAGGGCTCGGAACGTCCCCCGATACTGAGCGGTATCGAACTGATGCACAGACACGAGTAAGGAGATGCATTATGTTTCAATATCGCATAAAAGCGATCTGTTGGAGCGTGGCGGTGCTGCTGGTGGGTACATTCGCCGGAACGACTGCGGGTGACACTTTTACCGTAACCGGCGTCGTTTTTGAGGATATTGACGGAAACGGCAAGCTCGATGCCGGAGACCGGGGGATGTCGGGCATCATGGTCACCGACCAGCGCACCGTTGTAACAACCGATCATGCCGGCCGATACAGCATTGAGGTGCCTGTTGACGATCCGCTTCCTGACACACCATACCAGTATATTCAGATCGTTCATCCTGTTCACACACACATGGCGAAGGGCGGATTCTGGAGGCGGCTCCCTCGAACAGCCCCGGGGCAGACTGTGACGGCCCATTTTCCCCTGGCACCGGTGGACCATCCCGCGCCGGACCGTTTCCGGTTCGTAATGACGACCGACCCACACGTCGTACACGATATCGCGCGTCTGGAGAACCTGAGGGCCCTGTACGGCACAGCGCTTGCGCAGGCCATCAAGCCCGCGTTCATAAGTAACCAGGGCGATCTCGAAGACTTTCGGTTCCGCTTTCAGGGGATAGCGGATGTCGTTGAGCAATGTCCGTTTCCCGTCTTCTCAGTGCCCGGAAATACCGACCGTATGCGCTACTACGAAGACGCTCTCGGACCTCGCCACTATGCCTTCGAGTATGGCAACTGGCATTTCATCCACTACGAATACGCTACCTCAGACATCAACTGGGACTGGATCAAAGCCCATCTGGCCGAGGCGCCCGCCGACCGGAGATTCGTGCTCTTCGCTCATGCGGGGAGAGTTCGTACGTTGTGGAGGCGACACAACATCGGCGAAATGTACGGGGACCGGCTGATGGCCCTGATACGCGGTCATAACCATCGGTGGGAATATCATCTCACACAGGACGATTCGCTGCACGTCTGGGTCGTAAACAATCTGCCCGGCTCGTTTCTGGTCGTAGACATGAACCTGGATGGTTCCGGGTTCGACCGCTCTTCCGCCCACAAGACAACCCTGGAATCGGGAGAGTGGCGGGATCCGGACACATTGGCCGTCAACGTGGCCGAGTTGAACACGAAGTTCCCGATCGACCGCATCAGTGGTCGCATCGAAGGCGAAGACGTCGTCGATGCCGAGATCACACTGACCGAGGCCGCCACTGGGAGGGCCGTGGCAACCACAACGCCCGCCGAGGATGGTACCTACACATTCGACACATCCCCCGGTGTATATCTGATACGACCGGCCCAGGAGGGAACAGTGTTCACCCCGCATACGCGAAGACATTCCATCCGCCACAAGGCATTGGAGCAAGCTGACTTTACTGCGGCCACTGCACCGTCCCGAACAATCTCGGGTACCATCGAGGGCGCTGTACCGAACGGTGTGAACCTGAAGCTGGAGGGCGACAATGAGGGTATGACCGTTTCTGAAGAGGGGGGTGGTTACGCGTTCCCCGGTCTTGCCGAGGGCGCATACAGAATATCTGTGGCTGCCCCGGAAGGATACTCGGTTGAGCCCCGGCAGGTCCAGATCGTCTTGGGCGGAGAGGATATCGCGGGATTGAGCTTCACGACCACCGCTCTGCCCCGTCACGAGATCGAGGCGGTCGCGCGGGATGGTGGAACGGTATCGCCGAACGGGACTTTTCGTGTGCCCGAAGGCACGACACAGCCCTTCATCTTCACCCCCGACGATGGCTATCGGGTCAGCGATGTGCGAGTCGATGGGAAGAGCATCGGGTCGATGCCCCACTACGCGCTTGCCGATATCACAGCAGACAGGACCATAGAGGTGGTGTTCGAACTCGTCCCCGTGCGGACGATTCGGGTGACTGCCGGACCGGGCGGCAGGGTCTCGCCGGACGGTACGATTGCGGAGCGCCAAGGGGACACTCTGATATTTTCCGTCACTTGCGATCCTCGTCACGACCTGGAGACGATCACCGTGGATGGCGAAAATCGCGGCCCGCGAATGAATTATCGGCGCTTCGACGAACCGGGCGATTATTGGCCGCTGAACTACGTGCACGAGTATCATGTAGATGGGGACAGCGAAATCCGCTTTTCTTTCACCGAACTGCCCATTAAGACAACGCTCGTGAATTTCGGCGAGAGACCGGTGGACGACACGTTCGGCCTGAACACTTGGGTGACGAGCTATCGGGGCAGATATGACCGCGGTTCAACAAAAGGCCCCGGCGGAGTTCTGGCCCATAACTGGAGATCACACTTCAGCGTAAGCGGAAGCCCAAGGCAATTCAGCGAAGGCCAGAGGATCAGACTGACCTGGCACAACATACACGATGAAGCAGTGCCCCTGACGCCGCAGCTTTCTTTTACTCATGCGTACGGCGTGCGCGGCGTCGCAACCTGCAAACATTTCGAGCAAGTCTGGCACGATATGCCCGAGACTATCATCCAGCCGGGCGAAACAGTCGAGACGGAGCTGGTCATCAGCAAGGAAACAGCGGGCGTATACCGCCATGTCTCCCTGAGGCCGGGCTATGAAGGACCGAGACGTATCCTCGTCCTGGACAAAATCGAACTGGTCAGCCCCGACTAACCCGCAAAGGCAAAACTCGATGACCGGATGTTCTGGAAACTTGTTTCAAACAGACCCCTCAGAACGGTGAGCGCCGATGATCCCAAACACAATCATCAGTTTGAAACTGCTGCTGGTGACGGCGATCTGCCTGTCGGCTCTGTCCTGCGCGTCAGGAACGCACGTGCCGCCCGAGGGTATGGTCCTCATCCCGGCCGGGCCGTTCCAAATGGGCGATCCGTTCGGCGAGGGGCATCCCTCTGAACGACCGGTCCATACTGTGTACGTCGACGCGTTTTTCATGGACCGCTATCCCGTCACCAAGGCACTCTGGGATGAGGTGTACCACTGGGCGACAACGGAAGGCGGGTACGTGTTCAACAATCAAGAAGACACGAATCCCGGACGGGGCACTGGCGGCGACCACCCCGTCCATAGCGTCAACTGGTATAACGCCGTTCTCTGGTGTAACGCTCGCAGCGAAATGGAAGGCAAAACGCCCGCCTATTACCTCTCATCGGACCGGGCCGAAGTGTATCGCTCCGGAATAGTCGATATCCGCAGTGATTGGGTGAAGTGGAACGCGGGCTATCGGCTGCCCACCGAGGCCGAATGGGAGAAGGCCGCACGCGGAGGCCGGGAAGGATTGCGGTTCCCCTGGGGAAACATTATCGGGCACGAACAGGCCAACTTCAGGGCAACCGGAGCCGTGTTTGCCTACGAGACGCCAGCCGAACATACCACCCCCGCCTATCATCCGGACTATACCCGCTGGCCCCGTACCAGCCCGGTCGGCTCCTTCGCTCCCAACGACTACGGGCTGTTTGACGTGATCGGCAACCTATCCGAATGGTGTTGGGACTGGTGGTGCCGCGAGGCCTACACCCCCGGACACCGAGATAATCCCCGAGGACCGACCGAACAGGGAATCGGCCGGATGGTCCGGGGTGGAAGCTGGAGCTCAGATGCCGGCCTATGCCGTCTGGCGGCCCGCAGCTTTGTCGCCCCGGAAACGGCTGCTCACCACTTTGGGTTTCGAACAGTCCTCCCCCGTTCAAAATATCCGCCCAGCCCACAAGGTGCCGACAGGACGACCAGACCGGAGCGGTACGAGGTTCCCGTCGTGTCCGTCCAATCGAAGCCAGGTACTCCCGCCGCCATCGTCTTTATGGAGGGCGATGTACCTGCTCGTTTCCGACAAATAACCGAAACTGTTTTGATGGGCAGGGTAACGACGGATAGAATAGGGTCAGCGTTTCCATTCGAACGGCCCGTTCCAACTGGAGTAGAGGTCGACTCACATGATTCCCAACTGTTCAAAGAGGAACAATGAATGAGAATCCACTTGTTCGTGTGGATTTTTTTGCTGTGCACGGTGGTAGGAGCTGACCGGGCGAAGGCGGCGGACGGCGCCCCCCAGCGTGAGCAGACATTGCTCGATATGCTTGATGATCTGGGTGGCAATCCCGCGGGGTTGTATGTGCATATCGGTGCGCCCGACGGCCGACTCGCCGCCTCGCTGGGCGAGACCGGGCGGTTCCTCGTCCATGCCCTCGTGGCCGAGAAAGGGGACCTGGAGGCCGCCCGCGCTCATATCAGGGAGCGGGGTTTCTACGGGCAGGTGTCAGCCGACCATACTGCCCTCGATCGGCTGCCCTATGCCGACGATCTGGTCAACCTGGCCGTAGTCGAGGACACGGCCGACGTGCCGCTTCCAGAGGTCATCCGGGTCCTGGCGGCCGAGGGCGTCGGCTGCTTCCGCGGCCGGCGCGACGCCGACGCTCTGGCCGAGGCGGGGTTCGAAGACGTGCGCGTGTCGGACGCATGGACTGTGGCGATAAAACCCCGCCCGGAGGGCATGGACGACTGGACGCACCGGCGATACGGTCCCGGCGGCAACGCCGTGTCATCGGATACGGTGGGCGTGCCCGACGGGCTCCGCTGGAAGACCGGGCCGCTGTATCAGACGGGCCGGCACTATTACGGGGGCAGCGGGCCGGTGGTCGCCAACGGACGGCTGTTCAACATGGTGCTTGAGGAGGCACTCTGGCTCCGGACCCCGACGACCGATCGGATTCTGGTCGCTCGCGATGCCAGCAACGGGCTGTTGCTGTGGAGACGGCGGGCGGCCCCACGCCGCGGGGACACTTTGGTCGCCATCGGAGACCGCCTGTGGGCGAAGACCGAGCGCAACGGCCCGATTGAACTCATAGACGCCGCCACCGGGCAAACACTCGAAACCTTCGACGCCGCGAGAGGTCCCACCTGCTGGGTCGTCCTCGAAGACCTGCTGGTCGCCCGAGATGACGGCCGGCTGCTCGGTCTGGATGCCTTCTCCGGCGAGCAACGATGGGAGGTGGCACTCTCTGACAGCGACCCGCGTCATCATCGCACAGCCGTTGTTGCGGGCGAGGGACGAGTTGTGGCAATGGCCGAAGACGACGATGGGAACGAACAAGTCGTATGTCTGAACGCGGCGGACGGAGAAGAACAGTGGCGAGCCGACACCGCTCCCTGGCGCGAAGATACCGGCCTGGCCCTCGTTTTTCTTAAGGACGGCATCGTCGTGTTCCACCAGGAGACGCGGCCGGAAGAGGGGCGCAGAATTCATGCCCACGCGATATCCGCAGCGGACGGCCGCCACCTGTGGAGTGCGACTCACCGGCGGGGTTCGATGCGGGGGAGCGACACCCGACGCCCGCTCCTCATCGGGGGACTTGTCTGGCTGGACCAGTGGGGGGCCGGCGGCCACCTGGGATTATCGCCGGAGACCGGCGAAGTGGAAAAAGAACACGAGCACGAGGTGACCTCCCGGCGTATCTGCACCCATAACCGGGCTACCCAACGGTTCATCCTGAACCGGCGGATGCAGTTTTCGGACCTCGAGGCCGGGGTGAACCGCCTTTTCCTGGGCGCCAGGAACGCCTGTTCGGAAGGCGGGGTCCTGCCTGCCCACAATCTGATCTACACCTTCCCGCATCAATGCATCTGCTACCCCATGATGCGGGGTTCGATGGGCCTGGCGAGCGGGATCGGCCACAGCGACCGGGAAGTCGATGACGACGAGCGCCTGGTGCCGGGCCCCGCCTACGAGCTCGAGCTGGATGGGGCCGTGGACGACG
>PWKM01000095.1 GCA_003559755.1 Planctomycetota bacterium | reverse complement strand
TCCTCGGCCTCACGGTGGAACTTCAGCAGGCCGTTGGCCGCCAGGAGACGGGCATCCGGTGCATCTTCGGCTGGCTTCTCTCCGGGCGCCAGCATCATCCCGCCCTCGAGACGCCGGGCCGGCCCGGGCACGTCGATCCCGACTGACAGCCGCCGCCACTCCTTCGCCCGGGCACCGGCTCCGCTCACCAGTTCGACGGCGGCCACCCGCTCGCCGGCCGCATCGCGAAGAACTGCCGTCAGCCCCGAAAAGCCGCCTCCCGCCTGACCGTCCTCCGATCCCACGGCGACGGTTGCGGCGAGTGTGAGATCGGCGCCGGGCGGGACCATCGCCTCCCAGAACGGTGCGGGCTGGCGCCATCCGGGTGCCGGTCGTGCGGCCCATCGTTCAACGTCGGCGTCGTCCTCGGTGTGCAGGACCGCGCCCTGTGGCGCCCCGTCAGAGAAGTCGCCGTTGTGCAGCAGGTTGGTCGGGCTCCAGTCCTGCCAGACGCCGTGCGGGTCGGCCCAGCGATACTGGGTGAACACGTCACAGCCGTCCGGTATGGCGAGATCGGTCAGGCGGACGGAGCGGACTGTGCGACGGGCGGGGAAGGCGTACAGCGCGGTCCACAGCCCGGCCGGGCGGTGCTCGCCGTCCACCGTTTCCAGGGCGATCCTGCCGTCCTCACGGACCACGTTGGCCCCGGCGGTGTGCGACGGTGCCGGCTCGTCGGCCCGGACCGTTCCGGGCAGGATAGCGGCGAAAGCAACCGCCACGACAATCGCTCGCATCGGTAATTCCCTCTCACGTGGCCGGACAGGAACGCCACCTTCGATCGGACAGCTCTGCCTACTTATACGATACGGTGTGAGGGGGGCGCGGTGCAAGGTCCCGGTCGGTTATTTCGCGAGATAACGTGGGGCAAGACGGGCCGGGACGCGCACCGGTGATGTGCGGAGGCCGCAACGAGGGGCGTCACCGGTGTGTCATCGCGGGCGAGCGCGGACGCTACTCCTCGAAGCTGATGCCGACGGCGCTGAGGGACGGCCCGTTGCGGCGCCAGACGACGCGCCCCTTGACGTGGCGGTCCGAGTCGTTGGCCTGTTCCTTGAAGAACATGTCGATGAGCACGCCTTCCGGCGGCGGATCGTCGGTATCGAAGGAAACGCCGCCATCCGAGATATCCCGCAGGCGTCCCACGCGAAACGCCCCCCGGTCCTCGGCGATCCGGTAGAGGATCGTGGCGTCGAGGGAACGCCGCTGCCATTGCCGTCTCTCTTTCGTGCGAAGCATATCGCCTCCCAAAATGCATGTACAGTCCGGCCCATCGCTGACGCTGTACCCAATATCGGCATGAAAGCGGTCTGGTTCAGGGAAAAACTTCTCCCGGCGGGCCGGGGCCCCGATACCTGCGATATGTGGTGAATTTACTTGTCGGCGTCCGGCTGGTTGTCATCGTCCGATGGGCGGTCGGGCGCGTTGTCCTCGCCCTCGTCCTCGCCCTCGTCCCCGTCGTCCGGCTCGTCCACGTCATTGTCCGCCCCCTCGCGGATTTCGGCCGCCCGCTGCTCCGCCTTCTGGATGTTCGGGTGGGCTGCCCCGGCTTTCCCGCTTCGCCGTATCAGCGCGAGTTGGGCCCAGCCGACCCACATCAGTGTCAGCCAGAACAGGACCAGCCCGGCCGAGAAGAAGGCGAACAGGGCTGTGAACGCGATGGGCATGAATATCCACATCCGTTCCTTCTGCGGGTTCTCGCTCATCGCACGGAGCTGGCCCATCATCCCCAGCCCCATCAGGATAGGCAGGATGAACGCGGGGTCCCGCCGTGTGATATCGTTGATCCACAGGATGAACGGCTCGCGATGGAAGACGTAGCCCACGCGCAGGGTGTGGTACAGGATGAGCAGGACGGGGAGCAGGATGGCCAGCGGCAGGATGACGCCGATGGTCGCCCGGCCCTGGACCTTCTCCCACACCCGGGCCTCCTTCAGCCAGGTGGCGTGGGCCTGGACCTCCGATCGGGGCGGCTCCCGGGCGTCGATATCCTCCAGCCGGGCGTTCGCGATCTTCATATCGACCATCGCCCGCAGGTTGAAGGAAGTGACCGGCCACATCAGCAGCCGCAGCACGATGGTAAACAGGATGATGGCCACGCCGTAGTTCGGAACGATATTGTCGTATATCCAGGTCAGCAGGCGGATGGCCGCCGGGCCGAAATACCAGTAGTCAACCGCCTCCTGGGGCCGACCGGGCAGCCGAGCCAGCGTATCATAATCCTTCGGCCCGGCGTAAATGTGGAACCGCTGGGTGACCCGATCGCGACCGATCAGCCCGGGACCGGGCAGCGGGACTTGGATATCGACGGCCGCGCCCGCCGACGCGGTCCGAGTCAACTCCATCCGGCCATCGTACAGCGGGGTCTCCGGGATGACGATCACCGCGAAATACTGAGTCGCATTCGACACCCACTGCAAGGTCGGAGTGCCCTCGCCGGGACCGGGGACCGCGCTCTTTCGCTCCTCGTCGCCGGGCCATCGCCGGACGCCGGACAGCCGACGGACCTCGTGATGCCGGACGATGTTGTCGGCCCGTACCGCGACCTGGCAGTCGCCCCGGCCCAGGTCAGCCGGCACCCCGACGGCGTTGGAGACGGTCAGTATGTATGCCCCGGGTTCGCTCAGGGCCTCCCAGGCATCGACGGCGAGAGATGCACCGACGTTCTCGATATCGACGCTGAGTATGATCAGCGGCTTGTCGCCCCGAACGACAAACGTCTTGGTCAGGGCGATCCCATCGCTTTCCCTGCGAAAGCTGATCCCACGGACTTCGACGGGCTCGCCTTCCACGTCGATGGTCTCCACCGAATCACCGACGAGTTCGTATGGCTGTTCCGCCCACTCTTCGGAGTCCGGGAGGGTGACGAGCAGGCCCCGGTTGTGGTGTGTTTCCCCCGTCGATTCGTAGGTGGGTGCGATCAGCGTCTCCGTGTGACCGTCCTCGGGGGAGACCCATTTCAGCTCCTTGATCGCGGCCCCGAGCGGGGTGAATGTCACGTCGAACTGGCCGTGCTCGACTCGGACGACGTCGGCGTCCACCTGGGGATCGACGGGTGCCGAACGCGGGGCGATGGTCGGCGGGCTGACGACGTCGCGGACCTGGTCCCAGAAGAAGTAGCCCAGCCCGAGGACAATAATGGCGACGGTGACGATCAGCCGCCGGATATCGATCTGTGGGCCGGACGGCCCGCTGTCCCGCTGGTCGGCGTCCGGTGTGGCATCTGTCTCCGCCTCTCCCGCGGGCAGGCCATCCGGTTCGTGGGGGGCGCCGTTTCGGTCTGTCTCGTCGTTACCCATATATTATGTATTATAGTGACTAAACAAGGCCCGGTTCAGCGCCCTTCCCCGCCCAATTTTTCTTGCAGCCGGCGCTGGACGAGTTCCGGCACGAACGCCGAGACGTCGGCGCCCAGGGCAACCGCTTCCTTGATGAACCGGGAGCTGAGGAAAGAGTATTCGTTGCTCGTCATCATGAACATCGTCTCGATGTCGGTGGTGAAGTGCCGATTGATCAGGGCCATCTGGAACTCGTACTCGAAATCGCTCACGGTTCGGATGCCGCGCAGCATCACGTTCGCCCCGCAGGAACGCACGTAATCGACGGTCATGCCTTCGAAGGCGTCCACGGTGATGCGGGAGTCATCGCGCAGCACCTCCCGGACCATCTCGACTCGCTCTTCGGCGGTGAAAAGCGTCTGCTTGGCCACGTTCCGGGCGACGGCCACGATCAGCTTGTCGAATATCTTCAGCCCTCGCTGGGCGAGGTTGATGTGGCCGTGGCTGATGGGGTCGAACGAACCGGGATATACAGCCGTCGTCATACAGGTCACCTCGGTGTTTCTACCAAATGGAATTCCCGCACACTGTGCGGCTGGTAGCGCCAGTGCGGATAGTACGTGGGGGTGAGAGCCGGGCCGAAGCTGACGGTGCCCAAGCTGGCGCTCTTGGCCTTGTCGAACTCGTAGCCGATGGTGATTTGCCAATCGTGGAACCGCCGGGTGACCGCCACCGTCCGGTCCCAGGAGGACCCGCTCCGGAAATTCTGGCGCAGGTCGAACCCCAGATGCCATTTCGGGCTGATCTCCCAGTCCATCCCGACGCCGAAGAGCGACACGTCGCCGAAGCGATAGTTGTGGCTCACCCGGAGTTCGAGCCCCGGTCGCAATTGATGTGCCACGCCGGTCCGGACCACCTCGAACTCGCTGCCCTCGAAGGCGAATTCACTGTCCAGGAAGACGCGGGTCCTGCGTGATGCCCGGACCGTCAGATCGGTTCGGAGGTTGGAGAAGTGGCGGACACGCCGGCCCTCCGGGTGGATATTGTCGCGACTGCGGCGTGGGAAGAAATCGATGTCCATGTCGAGATCGATCACGTCGACCGGGTCGGACTCTCGGGCCCTCAGGAAGGCCTCTTTCCGCCGGTGCCACTCGCCGCCGACCGGCTCGCGGGGGTCTCTTTCAATCTCGGGCGCCCAGCGGGTCTGCCAGCGGTTGCGAAGGGCGAGGTTGATGCGATGCAGGCCGCTCTGCTCGGTCACATCGTCATGCTGCGGAAGCCGGTGCGGCTTGACGCTCGGGGTGCTCTGATAGTCGTATGTCAGCTCGGGGGTGATGATGTGCCGTCGCCCGTGGGGGAAGAGCGAGCGGAGCAGCGGACGGAGCTCCTCGTCCACGGACCGGTGGAACTGGGTGGCGATGCGGCCGCCGGCCAGCGCCTGGTGGCGGGTCCGGCTGCCGGTGCGCCTGCGTGCGGCGGCGACGTCGGGCGGCAGAGGCGGCCCGACCGGGGGGAGTTCCCGATCGTAGTCGCCCCGTATCGACGACAGCCCGTGCTCGAACCAGGAGAACCGCCAGCCGACGTACGGCTCGATCTCGAAGATGCCCGCGGTGAACGGCCGAGAGATGATGTCGGTCGTGTCCAGCCGCCAGCTCGAGAGCCGGTCGGTGTCCTGCTCGCGCAAGCTGAGTGCGTCCGGCCGCGAGTATTCGTTGTAGCGGAGCCAGCGGCGAGTAATGTCCATCAGCGTCTGGCCCTGTCGGCGTCGCATATCGCTGAACCGGGTGGTGACCCGAGCGATCTCGCTGCTGTGGGTCCACAGGAAGCCGGCCCCGATCGGCTGGGCCACAAGGTCGAATCCGATCTGCGGCAGATATTCGGTCTGGGTGTAGAAGTCGTTGATCTGCTTTTTCGCGTGTATGAAGAACGCCCAGTTGTCCCTGCGATATCGGAAGAGCGCCCGGGTTTCGGGCGGTTTTGCGGTTTTGAACTCTCTTTCGAAGAACTCGCGATAGATTCCGGCGTCGCTGAACTTGTGGACTTCCAGGTCGAAGTCGATGTGTTTGCCGTATTCGTGCCGGTGAATCCAGCGGAACCGGTAGCGGTTGTCTTTCCCCAGCGGGATATCGCTGGGGAACGGCCCGGCGTCGGGCGGCCAGGTGGCCGCTGTCCAGTCGTTGCCCGGATGCGACGTGTCGGCCAGGGCGTCGGTCCCCCGGTCCTTCGGAATCCAGAAGGCATCGAGCGACCCGCGAATGGCGTGCTCGTGCCCGAACCGGTATCGCCCGCCCAGCCCCCAGGCGAACCCGCGCTTGGACATCCAGTCCGCCCGCGGCTCGATCTCCACCCCCTCGGTCACTTCGAAGCCGACGAGGATGCTGATGAACCGGCCCATCCGGGACGACGTTCCCATACTCGTCCGCACCCAGGGCCATCGATATGCCATGTCCGCCCAGAAGTACGGGGCATACATGACGGGCAGGCCATACGCCTCGCCGGTCACGTTGCGCATAATCACGGGGCCCGTCTCGACAATCTCGCCGGAGGTCGCCCGGACCGCCATGTGGGGCTGCTTGAACCGGCATACGGTGAACGTGGGGCTGTCCACCACGTAGTGCCGTCGTTCTTCGTATCTGCCCGTCGGCACGCCGTCCTCGTCGACGACCGGGATGCGGTATGTCGCGATGCCCTGTGCGGTGGGGGCTTTGACCACCCAGGTGGCGACCTGCTCGGCTCGTTCGAACCGGAAGGTCGGTTTCACCAGATAGGCCGACTCGTTCTCGTCGCTCCAGTTGATATAGACTCGTTCGGCTTCCGAGATGGGGACCGACCGGTCGATTTTCACGGTCCCCGCCCTGACCTCGGGTTCGGTTATGTGGTCGAGGTCGCCCGCCTCTTCGATCGATTCGCCCGGATGCAGCCCCCGCCGGTCGTCCGGGTCGGGCCTGGGCACGTGGAATTCATCGGCCCTGACGGGCGGTCCTGCGGTCGGGAGGATGCGCACGTTGCCCTCGAGGTACGCTTCCTCGTCTTCCAGCCAGAACACGGCGGCGTCGGCCTTGATGACCTGCTCGGCCCTCGGGGGCACGAACCGGACATTGCCGACGGCGATGGCGATCCCGCGCCGATAATCGAACTCGCGATACTCGGCGGCCACCTGAAGGGCCTCCCGCTCTTCGCCGTCGCCCGGTTCGGCATCGGCCGCCATCGAGCCGGTGATGCCCGACGCGCCTGCGATCAGTACTCCCAGCAGCAGAATGGTGCGTTCTCTCAGCATGGGCGCTCCTCGTCCAGCGCGCCGATCTTCTCCACCCGGTGCCGATGCCTCCCGCCCTCGAAGCGGGCATCGAGCCAGGCGTCCAGTATCCGGCGCAACTCCTCTCGGTCGTTGAGTCGTGAACCCAGGCACAGTACGTTCGCATCATTGTGGGCCCGGCTGTAGCGGGCGCCCTCGACGGTCTGGCACGCGGCCGCCCGGACGCCCCGTATCTTGTTCGCGGCCATCGACATCCCGATCCCCGTCCCGCAGATGAGAACGCCGGCGTCGCACTCGCCGGAGGCCACTGCCCGTGCCACTTTGACCGCGAAATCGGGGTAATCCACGGATGCCTCTCCGTCTGTTCCGACATCGACGACCACGTGGCCCCGTTCGCGGAGGGTTTCCGCAATCCATTGTTTGTTCGCCCAGCCGGCGTGGTCGGCCCCCACAGCCATCTTCATAAACCACCTACTCGTTTCCCTATGGATCGCCGCATCTGTGCGATGATGGTCTCGAACTGATCGGCCGGCAGGCCGATGGGGTCCGGCACCTCGTGCCCGTCGGGGTCGAGCAGCTCGGCCTTATCCGCCGCCTCGGGACAGGTATCGCGGACGTCCGCCAGGTGGACCCCGGTCATCACGAAGATGTGGTCGGCGTCCTTGAGCAGGGCCCTCGTGGCGGGCTGCGAGCGGTGGTCGGCGATGTCGAGCCCGGCCCGGCTCGCCGCCTCCTGTGCCCCGCTGCTCAGCCGGCTGCCGCCTGCGGTGGCCGTCCCCGCCGACGAGACCACATAGCCCAGGGCGGGCAGATCGGCCTCGCTGACGCCGTGATATTCGGCGAGTGCTTCTCGGCACAAGGCCTCGGCGATGGGGCTGCGGCACGTGTTGCCGGTACAGACAAACACGATGCGGGCCTTGATCGCCCGCTCGATCATCGACTCGGAGATGATCCCCTCCCGCAGCAATTCCCAGCCGGTCCGGCTCACTCGTACCACGGTGCTGGACTGGCGCAGGGCCGATTCGCCGCTCAAGACGACCGCGTCTATCTGGCCGTCGAACCGGGCAAGCACCTGCTCGCCGCTGACCGCCGGTTCCTCGCCCGATACGTTCGCACTGGGGGCGACGACGGGGACCCCCGCCTCCCGGATCAGCGACCGGGCCACCTCGTGGGCGGGCAGCCGGAGTCCGATGGCCCCCGATGGCCGCTCGATCACCAGGGTGAGCGGGCCCGGCCAGAACTCGTCCATCAGCTTGCGGGCGACGACGGGCACGTCTTTCACGTGCCGGCCCACGTCCTCCCGGTCGGCGATGTGTACGGTGAACGGTTTGCCGGGCGGGCGCTGCTTGACCCGGCAGAGGCGGTCCATCGCCGCCTCGTCGTCCGCGTTCGCCCCGATCCCGTAGACGGTCTCGGTGGGGAAAGCGACGAGCCCGCCGGTGGCAAGGATCGCCGCCGCCTCGCGTATGACAGGCGACGAATCCGCCGCCGGCCCCACCCGGAATTGCCTGGTCCCTTCTCCCATGATGGCAGCGATTGTCACATAATGACTATGCAGAGTCAAGCTTGAAAGCGGAACTCAGGAGAATTAACCTCCGCCGGGGACCACAGTGCCGCCGGAACATTTACTACATTATATGTAGCAAGTTACCCTACACAAAAATCGGGAAATTAACGATTGCATCAAGGACGGACGAGTTGATAATGAGGTGGAGCGACAAATGAACCGGCGGGATGGCAGGAAACGGAACAGGCCATATGCGGCTGGGGTAACGATGTCCCCCTCGATATGAACGCCCGATGGCGGCCCCGGGAATTGTACCGATCGTTCGCCCGGCATGAACGGCCCGCCGGCTTGCAGCAAGGTACGTGTGACGAACCCGCTCGTCGAGAGCGAACCACGCACCGACGAGCTGACAAGAGAGGACAGAGAAGGAGTGCTACATGGTACAGCTTGTCAGGCGGCTTGATCGGACTCGGGCCCACGCGATCGGCGTTCTTGTGAAATCAGCAGAATGGGCGGTCGGTCGGCCGTTCCTGCATCGGTTCCTGCTCAAGCTGGTCC
>PWKM01000327.1 GCA_003559755.1 Planctomycetota bacterium | reverse complement strand
GCCCCTGAACCGCCCGCCCGCGCCGGGCGATGTCCCGCTGTGGCTCGGTCGGCTAGCCGGCGAGTTGGCGCACCGTTTCGCAGATGGCGGCTCGGTCGATCCCGCAGTAGGCGAGCAGGTCGTCGCCGGGTCCGGACCGGGGCAGCTTGTTCACGGCGAGCGAGTGGACGCGGACGCCCTCGGGAGCGAGTGCGGCGGCGCAGGCCTCGCCCAGCCCGCCGGCCGGGTAGTGGTCCTCGACCACGAGCAGCGTCCCGCCCGTCGCCCGGGCGTTCTCGGCGAGTGCGGGGGCGGGCAGCGGCTTGACCGAGTAGAGGTCGACGACGCGGACGTTGATGCCCTCGTCGGCGAGCTCGTCCCGGGCGGCGAGCGCTTCGTAGAGGGTGACGCCTGCCCCGGCGATGGTGAGCACGTCGTCGTCGGTCTGACCCAGCACTTTGAGTTCGCCGAGCGGGAACGGCTCGTCGTTGTCGTAGATGACCGGGACCTTGGGCCGGGCGGTCCGGGTGAACGCGAATCCGGGGTGCTCGGCGACGGCGGCGACCAGCCGTTCGGTGGCGACGGCGTCGGCGGGATAGACGACGACGCTGCCGGGGATGGACCGGACCAGGCCGAGTTCTTCGAGCGCCATTTGGGACGGGCCGTCGGCGCCGATGGACACGCCGGCGTGCGAGCCGCAGAGCTTGATGTTGCTGCCGGAGATGCCCGCCATCCGAATCTGGTCGGCGGCCCGGATGAGGAACGCGCCGAACGACGAGACGAACGGGACGCGGCCGCGTGCGGCGAGGCCCATGGCCACGCCGACCATGTTCTGCTCGGCGATGAAGCACTCGATGTACCGGTCGGGATGCTCGTCGAGGAAGTCGGTGGCGAACGTAGAGTTCTTCACGTCGCCGTCGAGCGCGATGATCTCGGGGCAGACCCGGCCCAGCTTGGCCAGGATGCGGCCGTAGGCCTGGCGGGTGGCGAGCACCTCGCCCTTCTCGTATGCGGGGGGCTCGACGCCTGCGGCGGACAGGCGGACCGGCTCGTCCTCCCGGGTCTCGATCCTGGGCGGCTCCTTCTCGACGATGTTCAACTCGGCGATCGCCTTCTCCGCCTCGTCCTCGGACAGCGGTTTGCCGTGGTGACCGTCCTTGTCCTTGAGGAAGGTGACCCCTTCGCCCTTGTAGGTCTTTGCGATGACCGCGAGCGGCTTGTCGGTCTGGCCGGCTTTCGACAGTGCCGCGTCGAGTTCTTCGACGTCGTGCCCGTCGACGACGACGGCCTCCCATCCGAACGCCTCGAACCGGTCGGCGTATGCCTGGCAGTCGTGTCCGAGCATCGTCGCCTCGCTCTGGCCGAGCCGGTTCACGTCGACGATGGCGACGAGGTTGGTGAGGTCGTAGTAGGGTGCGAGCCCGGCGGCCTCCCAGACGGCGCCCTCGGCGACCTCGCCGTCGCCGAGCAGGACGAACACGCGGCGGTCGGACCCGTCCTTCTTCATCGCGACCGCCATCCCGCATCCGGCCGACAGGCCCTGGCCGAGCGATCCGGTGGCGACCTGTACGTAGGGGTATCGCGGGGTGGGGTGGCCCTCGATGCGGCTGTCGATCTCGCGGAGGGTCATCGCCTCGTCCTCCGACAGGGTGCCGACCTCGACGTGGGCGGCGTAGAGGACGGGTGCGGCGTGGCCCTTGGAGAGGATGAACTGGTCGCTGTCCTTCGACACCGGGTTGCCGGGGTCGTACCGCATGATCCGGCCGAACAGGGTGGCGACGATCTCGGCGACGGACATGCACGAGGTCGGGTGGCCCGACCCGGAGCGGGTGGTCATCAGGATCGAGCGGCGCCGAAGCCGGTCGGCCATCGGTTTGATCTCGGGGAGCGGGATGTTCTGAGTCTCGGCCATGGGTATGCTTCCTCCGTCAGGTCTCGTACCGGTGCCCCGACGCCCGGGGCGTCAACGAGCCGCTATTGTACAAATCCCGACGGCTATTTCCAGTCATCTTGCCCTTCGATGCAAGGCCGACGAGTACGCGCCGGCCCTTGTGCGGGAGTTGTACATCGGGGGGGCCGGGCCGAAGCGGGGGGCGGCTTCCCGATCGCGCGAAGGCCGTTTGCCCGACGCGACGCCCCGCCGCCACTCAGGTTCCCGGCCGGCTGCCGGGGCAGGCCCGCCGGGCATGTACAGCGATCGGCCCGGATGGCGGCTCACCGGTCGTCCGGTATCGACAATTTGAGCCACCGCATGTACTTCGGGTTGTCGGCCGGCGTGGTGTCCACTTCGCCCAGTGTCAGTTGGTACTCAAACTCGTTGCCGGCAGCCGGCCTCGTGTCGTGGCCCTCGCGGCCGCCGGCCTCGGTCCAGACCCATTCGATCTGGAGCTTGGCGTGGGCCGGGTCGCCTTCCGTGGAGTTGAAAAAGACCGTATTTTGCCCGGGCAATGGCCGGGGGAGGGTATGAAAGTTCAACTGGGTCACGAAATGGATGCGGAGTCTGGTCAGCGATGACCCGGCGGGCAGGTCGATGCGGACCTGTCCGGAGAACGGGTAGCGGGCGTCGTCCATGTTCAGGGTGCCGCTGGCCACGCCGTCGGCCCCGGCCTCGATTGTCTGGGGCCTTGCCCGCCGGTCGGGCGGGATGAACGTGACCCGTGGGGCGGCCTGTCCCGCGCCGGCGGCGGCGAAGGTCGCATCCACGCTCCCGGCGACCATCACGTACGGCGTTTCGAACGCGAACAGGGCGTATGCGGGCTGTCCGGGGGCTTTCGGGCGCAGGCCGGGCAGGCCGTCGTCGGCCAGGTTTTCCGACTGGACGAGCGATTCTCTGAAGCCCTGCCTGGTCAGGTCGGGCTCGAAGATGATCTCTCCGTTCCCGTAGTGACGATAGCTTTTCACCTCGGGGCCTTGCGAGCGGAGATGGGGGCCTTCTTCGTAATAGTCCGGTGCCCATTGGTTCCGCCAGGACCGGGAGCGCTTGAAGTGCCTGCCCGGCAGTTTGTCGAAGTGGAAGATCAGCGTTTCGCCCGGCCGGACGCGGAGCGCCATCGAGTGCTGGGTCTCCTGGACGCCGGGGCCGCGGTTCCCGCCGGTGGCCCGGTAGAAGAACTCGGGGCGCCCCTGGTCACAGGGCATGAACGGATCGCTTGTCCTGACCGGATCGGTCACCAGGGTCGGGTCGCCGCTGATTTCTGCGATGGACGCGATATGTTTCCCGTCGGCGGTATAAACGAAAAAGCCGGCGTGGGCGTCGAGGTAGTGGTACCGGCCGTCGTAATAGAGCTGGCACCACGTATGGCCCATCCGGGCCGGTGGGCGGGCGCCGTCCAGTCGGTACATACTGTCGTTCAGCCATCCGCCCGCGGCGATCCTGAACGTCTCGGGGTTTTCGATGGGCCGGCTGCGCATCCCGGCCCCCTGGGCTCCGTCGGGCCCGAACACCCCCTGGGCGAGCCAGACCAGTGTTCGCTGGATGGTGCCGCACAGGGCGTAGCCATAGACATTGAGGACCCGTTTCGGGTCGCTCTCGTCGGGGCGGGGGAAGTGATAGATATGGGTTCGGACCAACTCGTAGCAGGCGATGGCCTTCTCTTCGTTGGTCATCCCCGGCTCGATGATGCCGGCGAGAATGGTCTCGCGGCTGAAGAAATCGATCGAACGGTCGGTCCGGATGTGGATGCCGCCCACGGTCCGGCCCGCAGCGAGAGCGGGGGCCGCCGCGGCGAGCAGCAGCAGGGGCAGCAGAGCCCGGAGGACGACCGTCCGAAGAAGCGGGGTTCCCCCCGTATGCGCCCGGCGAGCCGTCGGTTGGTTCCGCATCAGTTGGCCTCCTCTAGTTGGATCAGGACGACATCGTTGCCGCGGGCGGCGCCCACGAGCAGTCTGTCGGTCAGGACGTCGGTATTCGCGCGCTGGACATCGAATTCATCCGGCAGCCGCCAGGCCCGGTGGCGAGTCAGATCGCCGAGCACGATGGCCGAGTCGATCCGATACCGCCAGCCGATGAAGTGCGTCTCGCCCACGTCGAACCGCTTGAAGATATTCCCGGTCTGTTCGACCGGGACCGGTTCCTGCGAGCCGTCGCTCGGAACCTGCCAGATGCAGAACTCCCGCCAGGTGTTCGGCGAGAGCTCGCCCACCTTGACACCGCAGAAGGAGAGCGTCCGGCCGTCGGGCGACAGGCGAAGCGTTGTCGGATAGGTCGCGTCCCAGATGTCGGGAAGCCAGTAGATTTTCCCGTCCGAATGATCGAACGGCACGATGATGCTTGGCTCGGGCGGGTTGGCTGCCAGGTCGAACGAGACGATGCCCGCCCCCCGGGGGATATGGACCGGGCCGGCCTGCCACGACACCGCGAACAGGCGGTCCCGTTCCGGGTCCGGGCAGAGCCCGCGCAGCTCGCCGAGGGCGACCGGGGGCGTGCCCGGCTGAATCAGCCACCAGTGCATCGTTCCGGCTGCCCGGGCCGCGACCCGGTCGCCGACGAAGACCAGGTCCTCGTAGGCGGGTGCGCCTCGCGGCCGCCAGCCCGCCTGCTCATCGAGCAGCTTGACGGTGACCTCGCCCTCGAGGTCGCGATGGAAGAGCGCGGTTTTCGTCGAGAACGCGATCGCCCGTCCGTCCTGACGCCAGGCGACGTTATAGGCCCCGGCGGTATCTTCCACGAGCACCAGCCGGGGGGCCGGGGGGTGCAGGATGGCGACCTGGCGAACGACCCCGGCATCCGTCTCGGTTCTGATGCACACGCCCAACTGGCTCTGCCGGGACCAGACGAGGTCCGTGATCGAGCTGCCGTTCGGCGCGTTGGTCGCCGTGATCACGTCCGGGTTGTCGAGGGCCGCGAGCCCGACTTGTCCGCCCGAAACATACCAGGCGAGCCATCGCCCGTCGGGGCTGAACCGGGCCCGTTGTGCCCCGCCGCCTTCCGGGGACTGCCAGAGCGTCCGCGTCTCCACAATTCGCAAGCGGGCCGTCGGGTTGACCGGGGCGGCAACGCCCGGACCGGCAAGCCCCGCCAGGACGGCGACGAAAACGGCATACAGAAGCAAGGTGCGGCTTCGCGGCTCATTTCCGGACATCGACCGCCGGCCGGGTGCCGCCGGGGCCGGACGGCGGGGCAGGGTCAGGCGACACGGCCTGGTCCCTTGCGACAGCAGGCGGCCCCTTCTTCTTCGCGGGCTGCTCATAGCCGGAAGCTCCTCTAAATGCGACCGGAATCCGCATATCACGTCCGGTTCCGGTGCGGGGTGAACGGCGCCCGTCGGCCGCCGGGGCGGCCCTGTCCGAGCGCCCGGTAATGGATCAGAACTCCAGTTCCACTGGTTGAATCTGCTTCGGCAGGTCTTCGGTCAGATACCAGAAGACATAGGGGGCGTTTCGGAGCTGGTTGCCGAAGCTTTGCCCGAAGCCCCACGACCGCCCGATGATGCCGCGGCCCGCCGTCTGAATCTGTCTGCGTGCGACAGCGGAATACTCCGGGTTGTCCAACTGGGCGCCGAGGAACGCAAAGGCATGCAGCGTGCTGTGGGCCCAGTCTCTTACCTCGAAGCAGTGTTCGACCAGCACCTTGAGCGTATCGAGCGCTTTCGGGTCGCCGGTGCGTTCGTAGTATTCGCGGGTGGCCTCGAATGCGATGCCGCCTTGCCAGTGGCGGCCTCTCCGCACGCGGGCCGGCCCGCGTTCGCGGGACACGGCGGCGTGTTTCTGATGTTCGAACTCTCGCATTCTTCGCAGATATTGCACATCGCCGGTGGCTTCCCACGCGGCGAGGACTCCGAGCGGGCCGTGCCCGAGACTCCGCGGCTCACCCCAGCTCATCCCGCTGGTCCGCATCGCGAACCGGGCCGAGAGCAGGCCCATGTCGAGTGCCCGCCGCTCGCCCGTCAGATAGAACCGGTCAAAGTGGCTCTGTGTCTTGTAGTGGTTGAACGTGGCCGAGGCATAGATTCCGCCGCCGCCCATGCGAATGTGCATCCCGCCGTCGCAGTACCGGTTGCTCCCGATCATCCGGTCGTCGGGATGCCAGCAGAGCATGTCCATGTCCATGCAGTGATGCTGCGTTTCGATGGCGGCGTCGAGGAACATCTCGTCGCCGGTCCGTGCGAACTGGAGCAGGAGCGCTCTGGCGAAATCATAGTAGTTGTTGTCCCAGGTCACGTCGCGGTCCGTCGGGTTGCTGCGGTTGCCGCGAATATAATTGATCGAGTCGCCGAAATTGAACATCCCGTAGTGGTCGTAGTCCCCGAACTCGAAGTCGCGTTTCTCCAGGATGTACTCGAGCGCTCGCTTGAGCCGTTGATCGTACTCCGCCACCAGCGTCGCGGTCTCGTCGTCATACAGGTCCGGGTTGCTGCTGGCCAGCCGCCCCCACACCTGGGTGCCCTCGCAGTACCAGGAGGGCGGAGCGATGGGGCGGAGCGGCTGGTTCAGGCCGGCGTAGGCGGCGGCGATCCGATCGACGTCGCGCTCGCCCCGAAAGTAGAACATCGTGGTGCTGGTCTGGCTCATCCCCGGGTACCAGATCGCCCGGGGCGAGTTGGCCCGGGTCATCAGGGGCGGGCGGGCGGCGAAGTTGGCGTGGAGCATGACGATGAGCGCCGACGGGTCGGCCTTCACCGCCCGAGGCCAGGTCTGCCAGAACCATTTGATGCCGACCGCGCAGCCCTTCTCGGCATCGCCCAGGTCGAGCCAGCCGGCCGACAGCGAGCCCGTCTTGTCGCGCTTGCCCGTCGCGATCACCGGCTCGCGCTTGCGGAAGAAGTCGCCGTGATACACGATCCGGTCGCTCCGTTCGGCGTGGACCCAGCAGTCGTGCAGGCCCGCCTGATGGTACTTCGTGATGTCCGGGCCGGGCAGCTCGCCCACGTCGGTCCGCCAGGGCGTCATCTCGCGTTCCACGTCTGTGCCCGGATGGAATGACCGCCCGTGCGGCAGGCCGACCGCCCACGTCCGAGTGTCCATATCGAGGTTCAGCGGCAGCGCGAACCACGCCCGGTCGAGCGGGACCCCGTCCCCGATGTTGTCGCCCTGGCGGCACATCATCGAGTAAACGACCTTGACCAGCCCGCTGCCGGCGTGAGCGTGGATGCGGCAGACGAAGTCGAGCAGATGGTTGTCGCCCGGCATGTCGTCCGTCGAGATGTGCCGACCCGTCACCTTGACGACCGCGCGCATCGGGCCCGACTCCTCGACCTCGATCGTGCTGTCCGGGTCGTTGGCAGCCCGGAACTGCTTGTAGTTGGGCAGCCCGAGCCCGCTGTGCATGAGGACCGGGCCGGCGTCGTGGCTTTTGACGACCTGGGTCGTGTCGTCATAGCGCCCCTGGCCGGACTCGTCGATCCACGCCGAGTCGATCAGGTTGAATCCGCCCCGGCGAATCACCAGCTTCAGCTTGCCGGTGGTGATCGTTACCGCGTCATCCGCATCCTCCACCACCACGGGCAATTCCGGGGCCGGGCTGCGCCCCTGGTTCGTCAGACGATACACGGCCCGGCCGTTCGCCGGGACCGACGCCTGGAAGTCGAGCAACACCCACTTGATCGAACGGCCCGGATACCAGCGGGTCGCAACGGTAAACTGGGCCGGGATCGGCCTGCCCGCCGGATCGAGCACGGTCAGCATATCAATGTCCTCGACCAGCCCCACGGGCAGCGGAACCCCGCCCGTCACGGGCTCGGCCACACGGTCCAGGCCCGCCCGTTCGGTCAGCGTCAGCGGCACATCCAGATCGGCGGCCGAGGCGGCCAGGGCGCAGAAACAGACAAGACAGACGGCCCCAATAACCGGTTTCATCTCGATCTCCTCAGGCCGGGCTTCGATAAAATAAGTCTACACCTTTTCCCGCCCGCAACCAAGCATGAAATGGGGCCCGGACACGGAGTTTTTCCACGCCCGTTTTTTTCGTTGACAATGGACCGGCGAGGCGCTATAACCGACAGGAACCAGAGGAGGTTCCGATATGCGTTCCCTATGTGCCGCGGCAATCGCGTTTCTGTGTTTGATCCCGGGCGGCGTCCTGGCCGATACCCTCTATCTGAGCGACGGCAGCGAGCTGCAATGTGACGTGAAAACGCTGACCCTCGTCGTCGGCGACGAGCCGCTCGACATCGACCGGGCCGACATCCGGATGGGCATCCGGCGAAAGGACGAGTGGCAGATTCTCACCACAGGCGGGCGGCTCCACGTCGGAACACTCAAGTCCGTCACCATCGACTACCTGGGCGGCGAGCGGACGTTCGACGGCGACACCATCACCTCGCTCCGCCTGGCCCGCCCGAAGCCCGAACCGGACACGCCGGAAAAGGACGACGACGGCCCGACCGACGAGGAAGCCGCCGAACGGCGCGAGCTCACCCCGGAGGAGAAGGAAGAGCTCCGCGGACTCGCCCGGGAAAGCGCGAAACTGCGGGAGAGAAGCATCGAGGAGGCCGGGAAGATCGCCGGCGAGCAGCGGGAGAAGCTCCGGGAGACCTACGAGCCGCAAGTGAAGGCCGCCCAGAGGCGGTTGCGCCGGGCGGAACGGGAGATGGCCAAGCACGTCGACGACATCGAGGTCACCGCCCCGACCGTCGAGGGCAGCGCCTTCGGGTTCGGGTTCTCGCGAGAGACGACGGTCACCGGCTCGCCCGCCGCCTCCGCCGCACTCGATGAATACCGCCGGGCAAAGACACAGTACGACCGCGTGGTCAACCAGGTCCGGGCCATCCAATCGG
>PWKM01000126.1 GCA_003559755.1 Planctomycetota bacterium | reverse complement strand
GTCGCTGAGGATGAGCACGGAGGCGACGCTCGCCGCGTTCTGGAGCGCCGAGCGGACGACCTTTGTCGGGTCCACGATTCCGGCCTCGACGAGGTCGCCGTACTTGTCGGCGCTCGCGTCGTACCCGAAAGCGCCCTCGCCCTTCTTTACCCGGTCAACCACCACGCTGCCGGACTTGCCGGCGTTGGCGGCGATGTGATAGGCGGGGCGGGTGAGCGCGTACCGGACGATGTTCGCACCGGTCTTCTGGTCGCCGGAGAGGCGGAGCTTGTCGAGCTCGGGCAGGGCCCGGATGAGGGCCACGCCGCCGCCGGGCAGGATGCCCTCCTCGACGGCCGCCCGGGTGGCGTGGATCGCGTCTTCCACCCTGGCCTTCTTCTCCTTCATCTCGCTCTCGGTGGCGGCGCCCACGTTGATCTGGGCGACCCCGCCGGCGAGCTTGGCCAGCCGCTCCTGCAGCTTCTCCTGGTCGTAATCGCTGGTCGTCGCGTCGATCTCGGCCCGAATCTGCTTGACCCGGCCGCTGATCTCGTCGGGAGAGCCGGCGCCCTCGACGATGGTGGTCGTGTTCTTGTCGATGACCACCCGTTTCGCCCGGCCGAGCTGCGACGGATCGACGCTGTCCAGCTTCAGCCCGAGGTCCTTGTAGATGGCCTGCCCGCCGGTGAGGACGGCGATGTCGCCGAGCATTGCCTTCCGCCGTTCGCCGTATCCCGGCGCCTTGACGGCGGCACACTGGAGCACGCCGCGCAGCTTGTTGACCACCAGGGTGGCCAGCGCGTCGCCCTCGATGTTCTCGGCGATGATCAGAAGCGGCCGGTTCGTCTGGCTGATCCGCTCCATCAGGGGGACCAGGTCGCGCACGTTGCTGATCTTGTCCTCGTGGATGAGGACGAACGCGTCCTGGAACTCGACCTGCATCGCTTCCTGGTCGGTGACGAAATGGGGCGAGAGGTAGCCGCGGTCGAACTGCATCCCCTCGACGACCTCGACGCTCGTCTCGGCGGTCTTCCCTTCCTCGACGGTGATCACGCCGTCCTTGCCCACCTTCTCGAACGCGTCGGCGATCATCTTGCCCACCTGGGCGTCGTTGTTGGCCGCGATGGCCGCGACCTTCGCCACGTCGTCCTTGCCGTCGATCTGCTTGGCCTCGGACTCGAGCTTGGCCACGACCTTCTCGACGGCCGCCTGCAGCCCGCGGACCAGGTCCATCGGGTTCGCACCGGCGGCCACGTTCTTCAGCCCCTCGAGGTACATCGCCTCGGCGAGCACGGTCGCCGTCGTCGTGCCGTCCCCGGCCACGTCGCTCGTCTTCGAGGCGACCTCCTTGACCATCTGGACGGCCAGGTTCTGGTACCGGTCCTCCAGCTCGATCTCCTCGGCGACGGTCACCCCGTCCTTGCTCACCGTGGGGCTGCCCCAACTCTTCTGAAGCACGGCGTTCCGGCCGCGCGGGCCCAACGTACTGCGGACCGCCCGAGCCAGCTTGGTCACGCCTTCCTTCAACGCCTGGCGAGCTTCCGCATCAAAAACCATCTGTTTTGCCATTTCTGCCCTTTCCTCCTCACGTCATACAGAATAGAACCCTGTGGACAACAAACCATTCGGGCAACCGCCGGGCGGCCGACCGAATGCATATCATACCTGAACAATGAACCAACTACAAATCCCGTGCCGAAACGCCAACGATTTTGCATCTTCTTTTCGGAAAAGCCATAACCGCCAGCAAAGTATGAGGTTATATTCTAGCCCATTTGGCGCGGCCATTGGCCGGCCAACCGCGGCGGTGTCACTTTGGCAGGCGGGCGGCCGCGCACCCGCGCCAATATGACAGCGCGGGCCCGCCGGCCGCCCAGGTGCGGACGCCGCCAGAGCCGTCGAAGCGCAACGAATTCCTGGGGCACGGCTCGACGGCCCGTTCCGTCGCAGGCCGCGTCCGGGCCGCCGCAGCGCGGTTATCGTGCCCCGGACGGCGATATCGGCGATCGTTGGGCTTGCAATGTGGCGAAGGTCCGGCTAGAATTGGCACTTGTTCGGTTCGTCTCGACGCCGAGGTGGCGGAACAGGCAGACGCGCTAGGTTCAGGACCTAGTGGCCATTATGGCTGTGCGGGTTCGAATCCCGCCCTCGGCACCACGACTCGACGGGATGCCGGCAAGCTCTCTACAGAGCCGTCGTCATTTCGGCCCGCCCGGTCTTCCCCCCAACCGGTTCCCGCGATCTTTCGGGACGCGCATTGGAAATGCCTGCGGAGGCATGCTAAGATGTGCGTACTACCATCGAGTTCTGATTGAGCAGAGGAGCGGTCCAGTGCCAGGTGAACCTTCTCCGATTTATATCGACATGAAGCAGGATGACGGGACGCAGCTTGCCCTGAACGGCGTGGAGGTTCGGCCCCGTCGAAAGCTGATTGCGTTCGGATGGTATGGCGGAAAGTATTCGCACCTGGGCTGGCTCTTGCCGCTCTTGCCCGAATGCCATCATTACTGTGAACCGTTTGGTGGTTCGGCCGCCGTCCTGTTGAACCGGCCGCCTGCTCCCGTGGAGACCTACAACGACATCGACGGCGAGCTGGTCAACTTTTTCAAAGTCCTGCGCAATCAGACCGATGCATTGCTCAAGGCGATATCCCTTACCCCGTTTTCGCGGGAGGAGTTCTGCCGGGCTTGTGCGGAGGCCGATGAAGACATCTCGGAGTTGGAGCGGGCACGCCGGTTCTTCGTCCGCGCCCGGCAGGTTCGAACCGGCCTCGCCCAGACGGCGACCCTCGGGCGATGGGCGAATTGCAAGCAGACCAGCAGGTCGGGGATGTCCGGCGTGGTATCGCGCTGGCTCGGCAGTGTGGAAAAGCTGCCGCACATCGCCGACAGGTTGCTGCGAGTCCAGATCGAGGACCGGCCGGCCCTCGATTGCATCCGCCTCTATGACGATGAGGACACCCTGTTCTACTGCGACCCGCCATATCCGCACGAGTCGCGGGGAGACGGTAAGGCATACGGTTTCGAGATGAAAGACGACGAACACCGCGAGTTGGCGAGAACTCTGGGCGAGGTGAAGGGCAAGGTGGCCATCTCCGGGTATCGATGCGACCTGATGGACTCGCTCTACGCGGACTTCAACCGCCACGACGCTCCCAGCAAGAACTGCCACTCCGTCAAGCAGAAGAGGGCGGAAGCTTTGTGGGTGAATTACTGAGCAAGGGGCGGCATGGGGCAACCGGATCATAGGGCGGCCAGAAACCGGTTGGAGCGCGAATTTGAGCGCGTAGATCGGGAGGCGCTCGGGGGAACACGTCAGCAGATAAGCGAGCGGTTAGGGCCGCATTTTGACCGAATATTCGAGTCCAGCACGCAGGCATACCGGGAAGTCCTGGTCGGCTGTGTGCTTGCCCGCCTGTTGGACAAAGCCATAGATGTTCACAGGCCGTATCTGACCCATGGAGAGGATGCATACAGCGGGCGGTCGCTCGACGAGAAAGTCGTGAACCCGTTCCTCAAGGACCACAACATCCCTTCGTCTAAAGGGCCGTTCCTCTCCACGTTCCGGCGGTCGGTCGGGTTTGTCGAATCGACGCGCGAAGGTCTGCGCGACAAGGATGGCTTCGACTCGCTGCTGGCCCTGATAGATTACCTGGCGGAGGAGCGGGACGACGACCGGTTGGCTCGATTCCTGCGGTATCTTCTGTACCGGTTTTGGCAGTTGCGTAACGAAGCCGAGATTCCTGTGTCGCGGCTGCAGCGCATCAGCTTGGAGCAGTATGACAGTCTGCTCACGGGCCTGTTGGATACCCCGAGCGGCGGCCGTTTTCCCGTTTTGCTTGTCGAGGCAACATTCCGCACCCTGAACGACCACTTCAACCTCGGCTGGGAAATCCAATCCCAGGGGATCAACGTTGCCGACGGTCCCTCCGGCTTGGGGGGAGACATAACCGTCCTGGAGGGCGATTCGCCCCTCCTCGTCGCAGAAATTACGGAAAGACGGGTCGACAGGAACCGAGTCGTCACCACGTTTCAGACGAAGATATCGAAGCATTCGATCGAAGACTACCTGTTCTTCATCAAGGATGCAGCCGTGGAAGACAATGCGATCGAGCAGGCGAAGAGATACTTTTCGCAGGGGCACGAAGTCAATTTTATTGTGATCCGCGACTGGATCCGAATGGTGCTGGCGACCATTGGCAAAAAGGGGAGGGATTCGTTTTGCCGGAAACTCACCGACACACTCGATCGCCCTGAAGTGCCTTCCAGTCTCAAGGAAGCGTGGAACAACCAGATCGCCCACATAACAGCCGGTTAGCACTCGGGCCCGTATCGGCTGATACAAGCGATGACGTGCATCCGTCGGGACGGCCCGGTTCCCCGCCATCTCGGCGTTTCCTGTTTTGGTCCGGTTCCTGCGGTATATACATAGAGGGCGCGCGCGGCTGGCGATGCCTGTCCGCGGGCGGCGGTGTGCCGTAAGGTCTTTGCTCGGAAAGGGTTCCGTGCTATAAGGGTCCCCGGCAATCGGGTCCGAAAAACAGTTTTTACGAAACGACCCGAAATCGTCATAGGCCTTTTGAGGCCAACGGGTTGCGGAGCGCGATCGGGAAAAATTCCACAGGTGGTCTCCCAGTGCTCTGGTAGGAGAGTTCGACGGCTCGTTTTCGAAAGAAATTTTGGCTCAGAATCCCGCCCAAATGGAGCCATCGCCGCCCCTTGAGGTTGCATTGGGGCGGTTCAGGTTGTACCTTCTGTATTCGGGCGGCCGTTCGGTCCTTGGGGCCGGCGCGTGATGGCCGCTTCCCTGGGTCGTGGCCGAATCGGTTCGTGGGGTGCGTATGGTATTTGTCCTGGTGCTGGCGGTCTGGATTTTCTCGCTCTGCGTCCACGAGTACGCCCACGCCCGTGTCGCCTATGCGGGCGGCGATACGACGGTGGCCGAGAAGGGCTATCTGTCGATGAACCCGCTGCGATATATGGACCCGGTGTACTCGATTCTGATGCCGCTGGTCTTCCTGGCGCTGGGCGGGATCGGGCTGCCGGGCGGGGCGGTGTATGTGGACCGGAGCCGTCTGCGGGGCCGGGGCTGGAACAGTGCGGTCTCGCTGGCCGGCCCCGCGTCGAATTTGGCGCTGGCCGTTGTGCTCGCCGTGCTGCTGCGTTTCGCGGTGCCCGAGGGGAGCCCGATGGCGCCGATCGTGGCGTTTTTGTGCATCCTTCAGCTCACCGCGGTCGCCCTCAACCTTCTGCCCCTCCCGCCGCTGGACGGGTACGGGATCATCAGCCCGTTCCTCCCGCCCAACATCCGGTCCCGGTTGATGGGGCTGGGCCGGTGGTCGATCATCATCGTGTTCGTGCTGCTTTGGTCGGTGCCGGCCTTCGGCAACGCGTTCTGGGGGTTGGTCTTCGGGGTGGGCGAGGCGTTGGGCGTGTCGCGCGTTCTGGCTGTCCAGGGGCTGGAGGAGTTTATGATCTGGCGGTGACGCCGACCGCCGGCCCGGGCGTCGCTGCCTCACGCCATTCGGTTCGACGCTGCCCGCTCACTGGTTTCGGAGCAGACAGTCTTCGACCGGGACGCTCGCCACGCAGGCGGTGTGGTCGGCGGCCCCGTAATAGACCAGGTACCGGCCGTCCCGCTCGACCGCCCCGCAGGCGTAGCAGCAGTAGGGGTACAGGCCGTCGAGCTCGTAGTCGGCTCCCGGCTCGAGGATCGGCTGCTCCTGGACCTTGAGAATCTTCGACGGGTCGTCGAGCTCGAGCCACATCACGCCGAGCCGGTAGCGGCCCTCCAGGGTGTCGTCCTTGCCGTGCCAGAAGAGCAGCCAGGCGTCGTCCTGTTCGATCGGCGGGCAGCTCATCCCCAGCTTGCGGCCGTACCAGGAGTGGGGCTTGATCTCCCAGACGAGCTTCGTCGAGTGCCAGGTTTTGAAGTCGGGCGTGTAACTGATCCACATGTTCGGCGGGTATCGGAGCAGGAAGGCGTAGTCGTCGCCGAACTTCCGGGGGAACATCCCGGCGGTCCGCATTTAGAACTCGGGCTGGATGAATCCGACGCGCTCGAAGGTCTGGAAATCGGTCGTCCGGTGCTGGATAAGGCGGTCTCCCCACCGGCTGACCGTCGCGGTCGTCAGGTGGTAGGTGTCGTCGATCCGGACGACGCGGGTGTCCTGCACGCCGTGTTCGCCGAACCCGCCTCGTGGCTCGGGGCAGAGGACCGGCTCGTCGCGGCGTTCGTCGATGTGGAAGCCGTCCTCGGAGATGGCCAGCCCGATGTAGGTGACCGGGTACTTCTTGTCGATGTCCCAGCGTTTCTGGTCGCTGCCCGCCCGGTAGAGGATGTACACCTTGTCGTCGTAGACGGTGGCCCCGGGGTTCGAGGTGTTCGTCGCCTCGAACGAGTTCCCGGGGATCGGCTCGATGATCGGGTTGCCCTGGTATCGCTCGAGTTTGACCATGTGCGTTCTTCCGCGCGGTTGTGGTGGTCAGGCGGGCGGCTCGATGGCCACCTCGCGGCCGATCTCGGCGCTTTCGAGCAGGGCTTCCATCATCTCCTGGACGAGCAGGCCGTCGCGGAGCGGAGCTTCGCACTCGACGCCGTCGAGGATGCACTCGATGAAGTGGGCGGCGATGGCCTCCCAGGCGGTTTTGCCCCGGGGCAGGGCGACCGAGATGTCCTGGGGGGCGTTGTCCTCGTTGCGGTAGATGGTCAGCGGGTCGAGCTGTGCCCCGGCCTCGGTCCCGAACAGCTCGATCTGGAACTCCTTCTGCTGATGCGAGGCCCAGAAGCTCTCGACCTGGAGCCCGACGTCGCCTTCGAACCGGATGAACCCGCCGCCGTAGTCGTCGCTGTCGAACTTCTCGTAGAACTCGGTCGGCGGGACGCGGAAGTCCCAGTAGCCCATCCCGCGCGGTCCGAAGTGTGCCCCCGACACCCCGGTTACGGTCAGCGGCCGCGGCCGGCCCATCAGCCACCAGGCGGCGTCGAGGACGTGTACGGCCATGTCGCGGAACGCGCCGCCGCCCTTCTCGATGAACCCCAAGCTCCAGTCGGGGATCTGGCTGCGGCGGATGCTGCGGGCCCGGCCGTAATAGAGCTGTCCGAAGTCGCCGCGCTGTTGCATCCGGCCCAGGTACTGGCAGTCGGAGTCGAACCGGGTGGACAGCGACATCATGTTGACCAGTCCGGACGATTCGGCCGCCTCGACCAGTTCGCTCGCTCCCTCGAGCGTGTCCGCCAGGGGCTTGGTGATCAGCACGTGCTTGTCGTTCCGGATCGCCTCCAGAGCGATGGGGACGTGCCACTGGTTTGGTGTGCCCACGAAGACCGCGTCGATCTCTTCGTCGCGGCACATCTGCTTGTAATCGGTGTACTGCTTCACCGTGCCGGGCAGTTCCTCGGCGAAGCCCGCCATCCGGTCCTCGATGATGTCGCACAGGGCGACGACCCGCCCGCGCGGGTCCGCCGCCAGCGCCCGGCCGTTCGACTTCCCGATGCCCATCCCGACAATCGCCACTCGCACTTGATCCATCGCTTAACTCGCTCCTTGTCAGTCAACCAATTGGCCCGTACAGACACGGTCCGCCGAGCCCGGCCACCCGTCGCCGGGCCGCGGGACGCCCCCACATCATAGCGGGACTTCCGATCAATTCCAGCGCCGGGGCCCCGGCGGACGCGGACCGCCCGTCCCGGTGTTCAGAGCACAAACCCTGCCGCCAGGGCCGCGCCCACGATCACGGGGGCCGGCACCTTCCTCGACGCGAGGAGCCCGGCGGCGAGGGCCATGACGATCAGGTTGTCCGCTTGGACGCCGCTCGCTTCGAACAGGATCACCGCGGCGATGGCGATCAGCCCGCCGGCGACCGCGTTGATCCCGCGCAGGGCGATCCGGATCGCCCGTATCTGCTTCAACTGCTCCCACACCGGATAGACGAAATAGATGAGCAGCAGGCCGGGCAGAAAGATGCCGATGCCGCCGGAGACCGCGCCCAGCAACTGCCGGAGCACCGAGCCGCTGCGGGCCGCCATCCCACCGGCATAGGCCGCGAAGCTGAACATCGGCCCGGGCAGCCCCTGGACCAGCCCGTACCCGGTCAGGAACTCCTGATCGGTCATTGCCTGACGCACGTGGACGAGCTCGGTGTGCATCACGGGGACGACCACCTGCCCGCCCCCGAACACCAGATAGCCGTAGCGGTAGAAGCTCTCGAAAAGCTGCACCATCTGGAGCCGGAACACACTCGCCAGGGCGAGCAGGCCGAGGGCGAAGGCCAGAAACAGGACCAGGTAGCGCCAGGGCGGCGAGATGCTCACCCGGTCCCACATCCCCGGCTCGCGGTCGAGAAACAGCGTGCAGCCGCCGCCCGCCAGCAGGACGACCGGGAACACCCACGGGGAGCGGACCAGGTAGGTGGCGATGGCGCTGAGGACCAGGAGCAGCGCGGTGGGGGCGCCGTCCACCACCTTGCGGCCGATCCGCACTGCGGCGACGATGATAAACCCGACCGCCATCGGGCCGATATAGCGGAACGCGTCGAACTCGGCACCGGGGGCCGTGATAAGCGGGTAGATGAACGACAGGGCGGTCATCGCCGCCAGCACCGGGAGCGACCACACCAGCATTGTCCACAGGGCCAGCCACGGCCCGCCGACCTTGTGGCCGATCGCGATGATGACCTGGGTGCTGATCGGGCCGGGCAGGATGCTGCACAGGGCGATCAGCTCGATCAGGTCCCGCTCTCTCAGGTAGCCCCCCTTGACCACCATCTGGTC